>JAAZVO010000227.1 GCA_018623405.1 Crocinitomicaceae bacterium | reverse complement strand
CAGGAGCTTCACCTTCTGCCTCTGCAGTTGGTTCAGGAGCTTCACCTTCAGCTTCTGCTTCTGCAGCTTCTTCAGCTACTTCTTCTTCCTCAGGTTTATTTTTAGCAGCAAGTTCAGCTTCTCTTTTTGCATTAACTTCTTTTTCAGCAGCTAGCACAGCGGCAGCAGCATCAGATGCTTCTTTAGACAATCTGTCTCTTTTATTTTGAATTGCTCCTTCTTTTTCAGCTAACCAAGCATCGAATTTTTCTTTTGCTTGTTCTTCGGTAAAAGCACCTTTTTTAACACCTCTTTTTAAGTGTTCATACATTAAAACACCTTTGTAAGAAAGAATTGCTCTCATGGTGTCTGTAGGTTGAGCACCTTTTTCTATCCAACTAACAGCTTTATCAAAATTGATGTCAATTGTTGCAGGATTAGTGTTTGGATTGTAAGAACCAATATTATCAATGTATCTACCGTCTCTTTTTGCTCTTGAGTCGGCTACTACAATTTGATAAAATGGTTTTCCTTTTTTTCCGTGTCTTTGAAGTCTAATTTTTGTAGGCATAATAGATTATATTTTGAGGTTCCCGACCTCGGTTAATAATTTTGGGGCTGCAAAAGTGATAATTTATTTCTAATTATCGCTATTTCTATCAAAAAAAAGTCCCGATTGCTCGGGACTAATAATTTAATTTTGATTTTGACCTTTAGGTTCGGGGCCTTTTTTCTTTCCATTTCCGGGACCTTCGCCTTTTCTAGCTTGTCTTCTTTCTGCCTCAAATTGTTTCATTTGTTTGTATTCTTCTTCACTTAAAACTTCTTTAAGTGCAGCTTCGCGAGCCTCTTTTACATCTTTCATTTCACTTTTCATCTGCTCTTTGTATCTGTCTTGAATTTCGTCAGCACTTTGATGAAACCTTTGGTTAATTTCTAAAATCTCATTTTTTTTCTTTTCATCTAACTGAAGCATTTCTGACATCTGTTCTGTTTGTTTTACTGCTTTTTCTTCAGGAGTTAATTTTCCTTTTTTTCCTTGACCGCCACCTTGTGGTTGAGCAATTAAAACACCTGCAACAAATATTGAGGCTACTACTAGATTTAATCTTAAATTTTTCATGATTCTTATTTTTATGTATAGTGGTTAGATGGCAGTACTTTAAAAAGGTTTAATTGAACTTAAAAAGTTTTTTCGTAATTGTAGAAATTAAAATCTCTTTGATAAATTTTTAAAACCTTTTCTTTTAGCAATTCATTATAAAATGCATGATAGAGGGGGATTTCGCTTGTGCGCCTTTTTCCTTTTGTTAACACTAGATAAGGGGTTTGACCTACAAATTGATTTTCTGTTTCATTCTTCTTTAAATGATGACCACTTTTTAATAAACTATCTTCAAGCTTGAGGTTTAGCTTTGTTTTTTCATTGATGCTATTTAGATCGCTTTCTAGGTTTTCTAACTTAACAATATGATTGTATTTGTAGTATTTGCCTTCACCGGGAGCACATTGTAATGCGTGATGAGGATTGCAACTACTTATTCTTAAACTTCCCAAATAGGTTAAAAATTGCTCGAAGCTTATGGTTCTGAAATCTTCGATTTGATAGAATGATTCAATACCTTCTTTTTCGTATGGGTTTCGCATAGCATGTATATAGCTACTTACAGCCCTTGTAAAAGGATTTCGTACAAATTTTATCCTCACTATTTTTTTTGAAGTTAAATGCCAATAATTGGTTGGATACTCTTTTGCATATTCAGTTCTATATTTATGTATCCAAGGATCAAAAGCTAAAGCTTCTTCTAATTTACCAATATGATTAAAGAAAAGCTTTGATGCAACTGTACAACCTGCCTTTGGAGTAAAGCCAATTAGCAATTTATCTTTTTCACTAACCATGTTTCGGCCTTGTCTTATTACAATGCCTGAAACTTTATGGTGAATGATATTTTTAGGAGAGAATAGCCTTTTAATATTCATTACAAACCTAAAGTTGCTATTCCTTGCTCAAATACAATATCTACAGGAATATTTTTGGCTGTAAGTTTATCTAACTCTTTTTGCAAGTCTGAGTTTATCATTCCTTTTTCTTCCATCAATTTGCTAACACCTTCATAATCTCCATCACCTTGAAGTTTTAGGATTAAGGTAGAAAGCTCATTCATGGCAACTTTCATTTTATCAAAATCAACTTTGTATTTTCCTGATGTTTCATCAATAGTAAAAGCGCCCTTTTCTTTAAAGAAATTGAATCTTAGCATATTTGCTTTACCATGGGCAGATGCAGCGCCAAACCTAACTGATCTAAAAATACCTGCTAAAAAGGTCACATAATTGTCCAACAATTCCCCATCGGTATATACACCGTTTTCATGTAAGTAGGTAACCATGTATAAACCTAAAATATCTGCTTTTCCTTCTTCTAAAGCTGAGAATTTTTCTTTTAAGGCTTCCCTTACAGTGCCTTTATCGTTAATGGTATTTTTTATTCCTAAACCATGCGCCACTTCATGGAACATAGTATTACCGAAAAAAGCTTCAAAAGTGATTTTAGCTTGCTGCTCATCAACTATTAACTCCTTTGCAATTGGTACCAAAATTTGATCGAATTTGGCTCTCATGGCATTTTTTAGTTGAGAGCGGCGAGTTCCTTTACTTTTTTGAATTTCTTCATCGTTAGGCAGGTTTACAGCTATTGTTTTACTTCCTGCATTGCAATCGCCCGCATAATAAACCACATCATAAGCATTTAGTTGGGCATCAGTTCCGGGGCTTTCTTTTTTATATTCAGCACCGCAAGGCAAGTTGGTTTGTAATTCAGTTAAATAAGAAACATATTTTTCAAGCCTTTTACTCCAAGCTTTATCTTTTACCAAAACATAACTTTCATGGGCAGCTTTGTAACCAAATAATTTGTCTTCGTAATTTTCGATAGGACCAATTATGATGTCTAATGCATTGTTTTCTAAATCCAACCATGCTATATCGCTATCGTCGTAATTGTCAGTTACCAATGCATCAGCTCTTTTTAATAAGTAGTTAGAAAAGGATGGATTATCTTCCATTAAGGTTGCTGCTTTTCTTAAAATTTCAGCTGCTTTTTCATGATGTTCTCTATATGCCTCATGATAGGGTATGGCTTGCAAGTTGTCGTTTTCATCACGCTGTATTTTGGTATATAAACTCTTTTTCTCAGGGTTTTCCCAAGCTTCAAACTCCTCTTTTGTCATATCCTCAGGGTAGAAGCCTGCACCTTCAGGTTTTTCTCCAATTCCTTCAATAAAAGAATTATTACCGTTTAACCTATCCCAAGGTCCATAATTAATTTGGTAAAACTTACGCTCCTCATCATTTAATGCATATAAATCAAAAGATATACTTTGAGGAAAAGATTGCTTCCAAAAAACCTTGTCCATTTCTTGGGCGGCCATTATCAAAAGCTTTAATACTTCCTTTTCTGTATCTGATAATTGCGTTAAATCTGTAGTAAGCTTTACAGAAGCATAAATATCAGGTCTAGCTTTTGTTTTCATTGGTGTTTGTTCGTTGATGTTTTCTATAAATTCAGGTTGATTTTCAGTTTTGTTTTCTGAGCACCCTAAAATGGAAGCAACTATAAATAGTACGAATATTTTTTTCATCTCAATAGTTTATTGTGTAGGTATAAGTGTTTGGTTTTGTGATTTTTGTTTTATCTTTCTCAACCTTTGGTTTAACTGAATAAGTCATTCCGTTCTGCTGAATTTTAAAAGGAATATTTAAGTCTTTATGGTAAATTACATGTCCAGACTTTGGGGGTTTGGTATTAAACTTTAACAATTTAACTACCCTTTGAGCTTCTTCATCACAACCATAGCCTAAACCTTGAATAACCACCGCTTTTATCACTTTTCCATTTCTATCAATATCTATTCTAAGCCTAACCACTCCTTCAATTTGATTTTCTAAAGCTTCTTTAGGGTATTTTAGGTTAGCATTTAAAAAAGCAGATAATGCTTTGCTGCCGCCGGGATATTCAGGCTTGTGGATAAAACTTTCAGGTTTTCTTTCTTTTTTCAAAACAGTTGCGAAAATAGCGATTGAAAATTCAATACCCTATCATTTAAATCAATCAGAATTTATCAACATAGGCCTAGCTTAGGGGTAATTCTATTTAATTTAGGCGTCAATTATTTTCTCCTATGTTTTTAGTATTTGATACCGAAACCACAGGCTTTCCAAGAAATAAGAAAGCTCCATTAACTGATTTTGATAATTGGCCAAGAATGGTGCAAATTGCTTGGCAATTGCACGATGAATTTGGTGAACTCATTGAAGCAAAAGATTTTATCGTAAAACCCGAAGGATATGATATTCCATTTTCTGCTGAACAAGTTCATGGCATTTCAACCAAAAAAGCCCAAAATGAAGGCTATGACTTGGTTTTTGTTTTAGAAGAGTTTAATAAAGCTTTAAAACAAGCACAATATTGCGTAGGACATAACATTGAATTTGATATTCCGATAGTAGGTTGTGAATACCTTAGGAAAGAAGTTAAATCTAATGTTACCGAACTTCCAACATTAGATACCCAATTAGAAGGTACTGAGTATTGTGCAATTCCTG
>JAAZVO010000226.1 GCA_018623405.1 Crocinitomicaceae bacterium | reverse complement strand
ATGTAAGGGTAAACTTCGGAGCGATAAATGAATCAGGCGGGAAATATGCTTTTCTATCATTAAAAAAGGCTGTAGAAGACTTGGCGTCAACCAAGTTTGATGCTTTAGTAACCGCCCCAATCAACAAAAAAAACATCCAATCAGAAGATTTTAAATTTCCCGGCCATACCGAATATTTGGCCAACTACTCAAATGAAGAAAACCCACTTATGTTAATGGCTTATCAGAATTTAAGGGTTGGTACTTTAACAGGTCATATTCCTCTTAAATCTGTATCAGAGCAAATTAACACCACAAAAATCATTGCCAAATTAGAGGTATTTGAAAAAAGCCTGATTCAAGACTTTAATATACGCAAGCCAAAAATTGCTGTTTTAGGATTAAATCCTCATAGTGGTGACCAAGGGTTGTTGGGAGATGAGGAGCAAAAAATAATTGAGCCGGCATTAAATGAGGCAAAAGAAAAAGGCTTTTTAGCTTTTGGGCCTTATGCTGCTGATGGCTTTTTTGCATCCTCTAGTTATAAAAACTTTGATGGTATTTTGGCAATGTATCACGATCAAGGTCTTATTCCTTTTAAAGCAATTTCTGCAGGTGAAGGTGTAAATTATACCGCAGGGCTACCTATTGTTAGAACAAGCCCAGACCATGGTACAGCCTTCGATATTGCGGGTAAAAACTTGGCTGACCCCGCTTCATTCAGGAATGCTATTTACGAAGCAATTGACATTTTTAAAACCAGAAAAGAGTTTAAAAACCTACAAGCCAACAAATTAACATCAGAGCAAGCTACTAATAATTAATTAAAAAGCTGCTGTTTATAAAGTTTTTAATTATTAGTTTTGCAAACCTTTTTCTAAATGAGCAAGGAAAAGAATTTAAGTAAGCTCTTTGAGCTTCAGTTTTCAGGATTGAAATTTGGAAATCACGATTTTGAATTTGATATTCCTGAAACGTTCTTTGAAGTTTATCCGGCTTTTGATTTTGTATCTAAAGGAGAATTAAAAATTAATTTGTCGCTAGAAAAAAAATCGACAATGTTGATTTTAAACACTAATGTTAAAGGTAATGTAACTACTGCCTGCGATAGATGTGGAGATGACGTAGCGTCACCAATTGAAAATGATTTCAAGTTAATTGTGAAATTTGGTGATAAACCATTTGAAGATAATGATGAAATCATTCAAATTCCTGAGAGTTCATACAAACTAGAGCTGCTAAATCTTTTTTACGAGTATATTCTTGTTAGCATGCCATTGCGGTTTGTGCATGAAGAAGGTAAGTGTAATAAAGAAGTTATGGATAAGCTTTCGAAACATTTAGTTGAAGAGGAAGAAGAAGAAAAAATTGATCCCCGGTGGGATGCACTTAAAAATTTAAAATAAGGTACAATGGCACATCCTAAAAGAAAAACGTCAAAAACCAGAAGAGACAAAAGGAGAACTCACATTAAAGCGGAAGTTCCTACCATTGCCAAATGTCCTACAACAGGGCAGCCTCACCTAATGCACAGAGCGCATTGGTTTGAAGGTAAACTTTATTACAAGGGTAAAGTGGTAATGGAAAAAGGGGTAGCGCTTTAAAAAATCGCCTTACCTTTTATTCCTCTTAAATTAATTGTAAACTTGCTCCGTAGTTTACAAAACCTCATTTAATGTCTCAAAGAATAAAGGCGGCAATAACTGCCGTAGAGGGCTATGTTCCTGATTACATTTTAACTAATAAGGAATTAGAATCACTCATAGAAACATCTGATGAGTGGATTACCACTCGAACAGGAATTAAAGAAAGAAGAATTCTAAAAGAACCTGGCTTAGGCACCTCAGATATGGGTGCAGCTGCTGTAAAAAAGCTACTTGAGAAAAATAATATTGACCCACTAGAGGTTGATCTTATCATTTGTGGCACCATAACACCAGACATGGTTTTCCCTGCAACTGCTTGCTTAATTGCAGATAAGGTAGGGGCAAAAAATGCTTTCGGTTATGATCTCGGGGCTGCTTGCTCAAGCTTTATTTATGCATTGGTAACAGGGCAAAAGTTTATTGAAAGCGGAACACATAAAAAAGTTGTTGTTTGTGGTTTTGATAAGATGTCGTCTATCATTAATTATGAAGACCGCACAACATGCATAATTTTTGGAGATGGTGGCGGTGCAGTATTGCTAGAGCCTACTGAGGGAGAAAACTACATCGTTGATTCTATATTACAGGCAGATGGCTCAGGAGTTGTTCACCTTCATCAAAAAGCTGGTGGGTCAAAGATGCCTCCATCTCATCGTTCAATTGATGAAAGATTGCACTATGTTTATCAAGAAGGACAATCTGTTTTCAAGTTTGCTGTAACCAACATGGCAGATGTTTCTGCTGAAATTATGGAGCGAAACAACTTAACATCTGATGATGTAGCTTGGCTCGTACCACATCAAGCAAACAAAAGAATTATTGATGCTACAGCTCGAAGAATGGGGGTTAGCGATGATAAAGTAATGCTCAATATTCATAAATATGGTAACACTACTAGTGGTACTATACCCTTATTGCTTTGGGAGTACGAACAAAAAATGAAAAAAGGCGATAACATTATTATTAGCGCATTTGGTGGTGGTTTTACTTGGGGTTCAATTTACCTAAAGTGGGCTTACTAAGCTTTAGCCACCAACGGAATTAGATTTTTATATATTTACCTTACTAAAATACACCACTTATGAATCTTAAGGAAATCGAATCACTCATAAAATTTGTTTCAAAATCAGGTGTAAGCGAAGTAGAGCTAGAAACAAATGAGATTAAGATTACTATTAAAACACCAAACGGTAAAGAAAAAGAGGTACAGAGTGTAATTACTCAAGTTCCTGTTGGAAATATGCCAGCTATGCACATGCCGGCTATGCAACAACCTTCTGCCGCTCCTGCACCAGCTGCACCAAAAGAAGATGTTGCTCCACCAAAAGAGAGCGCCCCAGCTGCTGACGATAGCAAGCTAATCACCATAAAATCTCCAATGATTGGTACTTTTTATAGGTCTCCATCGCCTGATAAACCACCGTTTGTAAATGTTGGAGATAATATAAGCTCAGGCTCTGTTGTTTGCATTATTGAGGCAATGAAGCTATTTAATGAGATTGAAGCAGAAGTATCTGGAAAGATCGTAAAAGTATTGGTAGATGATTCTACACCTGTAGAATACGATCAACCATTATTTTTAGTTGAACCTGCTTAATCTTTTAACTTATGTTTAACAAGATACTTGTTGCCAATAGAGGTGAAATTGCCCTTAGAATTCTTAGGACATGCAAGGAAATGGGCATTAAAACCGTTGCAGTTTATTCAACTGCAGATAAAGATAGTTTACACGTAAGGTTTGCTGATGAAGCAGTATGTATAGGCCCTGCGGCAAGCGCTGATTCTTATTTAAAAATTCCAAACATTCTTGCTGCTGCAGAAATTACCAATGCAGACGCCATACACCCGGGATATGGGTTTTTATCTGAAAACGCCAAATTCTCAAAAATTTGTCAGGAGCATAACATTAAGTTTATTGGTGCTACACCTGAGCAAATTGAAGGTATGGGAGATAAAGCTACTGCCAAAGCAACAATGATCAAGGCAGGAGTTCCCTGTGTTCCGGGTTCAGAAGGGATAATTACCGATGTAAAAAAAGCTTTAAAAGCCGCTAAAGAAATAGGTTATCCTGTTATGCTGAAAGCTACTGCCGGTGGCGGTGGTAAAGGAATGCGTGTAGTTTGGAAAGAAGAAGATTTTGAAGAAGCGCTAACAAAAGCTCAAAAAGAAGCGGGTGCTGCCTTCGGTAATGAAGGCATGTATATGGAGAAGTTTATTGAAGAACCTCGTCATATAGAAATTCAAATTGCCGGAGACCAATACGGAACAGTTTGCCACTTAAGTGAAAGAGATTGCTCTATTCAAAGAAGGCATCAAAAATTGGTTGAAGAAACGCCTTCTCCTTTTATGAATAAAACCCTTCGTAAGAAAATGGGTGCTGCAGCAATAAAAGCTGCCAAGGCAGTGAACTATGAAGGAGTTGGTACAGTAGAATTCTTGGTTGATAAACACAAGAACTTCTACTTTATGGAAATGAATACGAGAATTCAAGTTGAACACACCATAACTGAAGAGGTAATTGATTATGACCTCATTAAAGAGCAAATACTAATTGCGGCGGGTGAAAAAATATCAGGAATAAATTATGAGCCTATCCGCCATGCTATTCAATGCAGGATAAACGCTGAAGACCCATGGAATGATTGGAGGCCGAGCCCTGGTAGAATTACTGAATATCACGAACCGGGTGGAATTGGAGTTAGATTAGACACACATGTTTATGCCGGCTATACTATACCTCCGTATTACGATAGTATGGTTTCTAAATTAATTTGTGTTGCAAAAACCCGAGAAGAAGCCATAAAAAAAATGGAACGCGCATTAGATGAATACATCGTTGAGGGCGTAAAAACAACTATCCCTTTTCATCAAAAACTAATGAAAAACGAAGACTTCAAAAAAGGAGAATTTACTACGAAGTTTTTAGAACAGTGGGATTTTAAAGCATAGAAAAGGGGTGAATTTCCCCTTTTTTTT
>JAAZVO010000225.1 GCA_018623405.1 Crocinitomicaceae bacterium | reverse complement strand
TTTTAAATTGATGTTTTCGGGTATTCCTTGCAGAAAAATACCTGAAACAGATTTTAAATTTTTAAAGGCATTTATAGAAATATAGAGCGCAATAGCCAATGATAAAATTGGGTCTAAAATGAGCCAATTGAAGAAATAAATAAAAATGCTTCCAACCAACACAGCAATCCAACCGAGTAAATCTTCTACCAAGTGTAAACGCACTGCTTTTTGGTTTAATGAATTTTGATTGCCTCCTAATTTGAAAACTGCAAATCCGTTAAACGCAATTCCTAAAATGGCAAGACCTAACATTCCTGTACTATTTACTTGTTCAGGGTTAAATAGTCTAGGAATAGCTTCAACCACAATCCATAAAGCACCAACAATTAAAATTATTGAGGTGATTAATGCAGAAAGGGTAGAGAACCTTTTGTAGCCATAAGAGAAATTTTTGTCTCTTGATTTTGCAGAAAGTTTTTCGAAAAAGAAGGCAGAGCCAATGCCTGCAGCATCGCCAATATCATGCACTGCATCAGAAATAATGGCCATAGAGTTAGTATATAACCCTCCTATTAACTCAATTATTGAGAAGCTGAGGTTGAGCCAAAATGCCACAGCTAAGTTTTTTGTGCCGTGGTGATGGTGTTCGTGATGATGATGGTGATGATGCCCCATACGGCAACTTAATGTTTTTCCATTTCTCTGTAACGACAACACCCATTTATTGAGTTGTATTGCTCATTTGTGGCTTTACTTTTTTCAGTGTCGTGGCCTGCTTCGTTTAAAAGCCTATGGAGTTCATCTTCTGAAACTTTTTTTGGGTTATAAACCACAAAAAGGTCGCTAGTTTCTTTGTTCCATTCTGCAAAAGAAACTCCTTTGATATCCATAGCAGTTTCAATACGCTTTTTACACATTCCACAAACACCATCTACCTTAAAGGTGGTTTCTACTTTTTTTTGAGCTATTGCATTATTTGTAAAGCCAAATGCAACAAAGGCTATTAATATGATTAAATTTTTCATGATATTATTTTTTAAGATTAACATAATTTGAACAGATAAAAACTAAACTTATGCTAACCATAAAAAATCAATGAATTGCAAAACACATAAATAGGGGGGGCATTTATGTTTTCAGAAAAGTCGGAAAATATTATTTCAGAAAGAACTATTTGAGAAATCTCTTCCAAAGTAATAGGAAGGTTTATCCAAGAAAACTCAAAACTTATTTGTTGTTTGTTAAGGGTAAATGGTTCGTTTAATGATAAAACAATTGTTTCATCATCACAGCAATTTTCAGGTTCATTTTCTGCTTTTTTTTCAGGAGCACAGCAGCTTTTTTCTGCCTTTGGTGAAGGTATGTGGCAACCGAGGTCCATCATGTTTTCGCAGTGGTTTGAAGATTCATTCCAAAGGTTAACTTCAGCAATATTATTGTGGCATAAATGAAAGTTTAGCTTCAAGTTGGTAGATGAAGCAAACATGAGTAAAGAAACTAATAGGGCCAGTACTTTCATTTCAAGGGCAAATATCGTTATTTGATATCAATTTCAAATTGTCGTTTATTTGCTCAAAAATGAGGCCACTTATTCTAGGGTTTTTAATCTTGCTTTTTAAGTTTTCATTTGGGCAACTTTATCAAAACGGAAAAATTGTTTTTAATGATGAAGTAGTTCATCGGATTGATGTTTCTATACACCCTGACACTTTGAGTTGGTTATATAACTCAGCAAACCTTTACAGCGATGTTTATAAAAAAGCCGATTTTGAATTTAAAGATGGCGCAACCGGAAGCTCAGTAACCATTAAAGATGTAGGTTTTAGGTTGAGAGGAAATACCTCAAGACAAGCAGATAAAAAGTCTTTTAAAATTCAGTTCGATGAGTTTGTAAATGGTCAAGAGTTAGATGGTTTAGATGAAATTAACCTAAAAGGAGCTCATAACGACCCAACCTTAATGCGAGAATGGTTGTCGTACTATCTTTTTAGGGAACATGGAGTACAGGCACCCCGAGTTAGTTTCACTCAGGTTTATATAAATGGCTCCTATTACGGTTTGTATGTGAATGTAGAGCATATTGACAAGCGCTTTTTAGGAGATAGATTTGGCAACAATACAGGAAACCTTTACAAGTGCTTGTGGGGAGCAGACTTAAGTGATATAGGGAAGGTTTACGACAATGGAGTTTATGAACTAAAAACAAACGAAGATGCTAATAACAGGGCTAACCTTGAGACTTTAATTGATGTGCTTAACAATTCTACAGCAGGTACTTTTAGGGCAGATATTTTCTCAATCTTAAATGTAGCCCATGTAATTAAGTATCTGGCAATCGAAGCATTGGTGGGTCATTGGGATGGTTATAGCTATAACAAAAACAATTATTACCTTTATTTTAATGAGGCAAACCAAAAGTTTGAGTTTATACCATACGATCCTGACAATACCTTTGGCATTGATTGGATAGGGAAAGATTGGGGAAAGAGAAATATTTACGATTGGTATAATACCAACGAGTCTAGGCTATTAGCTTCACGTTTGCTTTCTCTTGCCGAGTTTCACAAACTATATTCAGAAAATATTTCAATTCTGCTTAATGATCTTTTCAACGAGACACATCTTTTTCCAAAAATCGAGTCTCAAAAACAATTGTTAAGGCCTCATCTTCTAAATGACCCGTACTATCCACTTGATTATGGGTTTTCAATCAATGATTTTGATGATGCTTTTGTTACTCAAGTGGCTTCTCATGCACCTTACGGACTAAAACCATACATCTCTGAAAGGGCAACTAATGCATTTAATCAACTAGATCAGCAAGCGGTTTATGTAAATTCTTGGAGTAAGGAAAACCTTCAAATTACTCAGTTAAATCAAACGCTTATTTGTGATGAGGAATTAATAGGAATACCATATCAACTATTTAATATTTCTGGTCAACTCATTGCAGATGGAAGTTTAAAATCTCCATTTTATTTGAACGAATTAAATTCGGGCATTTATATTTTATCTGTTCCATCTATAGGGTTATCAAAAAAGTTGATAGTAAACCAATAAAGTAATCCTTAAACTATAACCACCTTTGTAAAAAATTTTGTGAATGGAGTTACTTAATCAAAAGCTGTGCATGGGTAAAGATTTAGGCATACACGGCAATCTTTTTGGAGGAATTATGCTTTCTTGGATTGATGAGTCTGCTGCAAGCTACGCTGCAGAAATATGCCATACACCCAATATGGTAACCTTAAAAATTGAGGAAGTAATTTTTAAAAAGCCTGTAAAAATTGGCTTTCAAATTCGTATTTATGGAGAAGTAGAAAAGGTTGGTACCACCTCAATAACCTTGAAAATTGAAGCCAGAAAATACAATGTTTATAGCGCTGAAGAAACCTTGGTTTGTTCTACTAAAATCACTTTTGTAAGAATAGATGAATCGGGAGAATCTGTTCCCATTCCAACTCCTGTACGCGAGCGTTATGCAAATATTTAGGCTTGCCTAAAAATTAGATTTCAATTCAACTATCTTTGCCAAAATTTAAAATTTGAGCGAAGGAAACTTTTGGTTTGCTTTTGGACTTACCCTTTTTGCCGGTTTATCTACCGGAATAGGCAGCTTTATTGGCCTATTTAACAAAACCAATAATCATAAAATGCTATCATACGCAATGGGTTTCTCTGCCGGCGTAATGATTTATATTTCTTTCACAGAATTGTTTTTTCAAGCACAAGAGTCTTTGGTTGGTGCTTTGGGTGAGACTAAGGGGAGTTGGGCTAATGCCATTGCCTTTTTTGGCGGGATAACCATAATAGCTATAATCGATAAATTAGTTCCCGGACATGAAAACCCTCATGAATATTCAGACACTTCGGCCTTAGAACTTCCTGAAAAAAAGATTTCCACTTTGCCAAAAGCCAAATTATTAAGAACAGGAATGTTTACCGCACTAGCCTTGGCCATTCACAATTTTCCCGAAGGCATGGCCACCTTTGCAGGCGCCATGAAAGACCCAAACTTGGGAATTCCAATTGCCATTGCCATCGCAATTCACAATATTCCCGAAGGTATCGCAGTTTCAGTTCCAATATATTACGCAACGGGGAATAGGAAAAAAGCTTTTTGGTATTCTTTCTTATCCGGTTTGGCTGAGCCTGTTGGCGCTTTTGTGGGCTTTTTAATATTAATGCCCTTTTTTAATGACATTGTTTTCGGCTATATCTTTTCAGGTATTGCAGGAGTAATGGTTTTTATAGCATTAGACCAACTTTTGCCAGGAGCAGAAGAATACGGCGAACACCACCAAAGCATTTATGGTTTGGTTACCGGAATGGCTGTTATGGCAATTAGTTTACTTCTGTTCGTTTAAAACAGACCTGATATATTTCCTTGATCATCAATATCAATTTGTTCTGCAGCAGGCCTTGCCGGTAACCCTGGCATTCGCATCATGTCTCCAGCAATAGGTACTACAAACCCTGCTCCTGCTGCAATTTCAATCGTTCTAATGTTTATTTCAAAGTCTGTAGGAGCTCCTAAAGCTTTTGGATCTTCAGAGAATGAATATTGCGTTTTGGCAATACAAACAGGTAGGTTTTCTAGACCTAATTTTTTAATTAACCTTAAATCTGCTTTTGCTTTATTAGAGA
>JAAZVO010000034.1 GCA_018623405.1 Crocinitomicaceae bacterium | reverse complement strand
CTCTATTTTTGAGGTGGTGGAAAAAAGGCAAAAGAAATGGCGATGCGGTTAAATGAAGGAGTTAAATGGCAAAACTTTTTAATTGACGAATTGCATGAAAACTTTAACCAGTTTTTTAATGCCGTTGAGAAAAACGCAAAAGGTCGCTACCGAATTATTCATAACATAGCCGAGAAAGAACCAAAAGACTACCTCATCCATTTTGAAATTAAGGGAGCTGATGGAAAGCATATTTTTATGCCTGATGTTATGGTGGATATTATGAGCGATTTACTTGCAAATGCTAGAAAATACACCAACCCCGGAGGCACAATTGACGCGGGACTTTCAGAAACTGAGACCAAAATTTTATTTAGGGTAAAAGACTCAGGTATTGGAATACCCTACGAGGAAATACCGAAAGTTGTAGAATATGGCTACCGCGCCTCTAATGCTGAAGCCAAAAAAACCTTTGGTGGTGGATTTGGTTTAACCAAAGCCTATCGCTTTGTAAAAGAAAATGGAGGGAAATTTTGGGTTGACTCCGAAGAAGGTGAAGGTACTTGTGTTAAACTAGAAATTCCGAAGCCTTAGGCAAACACCTCTGTGCCTTCGCTACAGTTTTTGCAGATGTCAATCTCTTTACGCGAAGTAAGCAATGCCTTTCTGAAATTTTGATAGGGCGGACTCTTCCAAATTTGATTGAATGAGGTTTGCGAGATATTTCCCATTTCATGTTGGGCGTCTTTATCAAAACAACATGGTACTACCCTTCCATCCCAAGTAACCACACTACCCCGCCACATACGCCAACATTGGTTGAGAAGCTTATTTTTTAACTCAAACTTGCCCGCAGCATTCTTTTTATACCTAGAGTATTTATTAATAGTAGGCATTAACTCGTTTCCATTTTCAAAATCATACAATTGCGCTGTTTTAAGATTTACTTGATCAACACCTAACTCTTTTGCAATTGTTTTTACCTCATCTATTTGATGCTCGTTGGGTTTTACAACTAAAAATTGAAATACAACCTCAGGTGTTTCGCTTTTCAACTTTTTTCGCCAATGGAGAATGTTTTTTGTTCCTTCAATTACCTTTTCTAGGCTACCTTCTTTTCTGTATTGCTCATAGGTTTTTTGTGTTGTACCATCAATAGAAATAATTAACCTATGCAAACCACTTTCAATAGTTCTTTTGGCGTTTTCATCATTTAAAAAATGAGCATTTGTAGAAGTTATGGTAAATACGTTGTGGTTTACTGCCACTTTTACCATATCTAAAAAGTTGGGGTTTATGTAGGGTTCGCCCTGAAAATAAAAAGTAAGTGCAGATAGTGTTTTGTGAGTTTGGGAAATAATATTTTCAAAAACCTGTTGTTGCAAGTTTCCTGTTGGTCTGGTAAAACTTCTTAAACCACTAGGGCATTCAGGGCAGCGTAGATTACAGGCTGTTGTTGGCTCTATAGAAAGGCTTGCAGGTTTTCCCCAAACTAATGGCCTTTTAAGAATCTTTGAAAGGTGAAAACTAAAAAACAACAACCACCAATTCCAAATTTTTTGAAGACTCAATGTGTATGTAAATAATTTCAAACCCCTCATTTTTATTCAAATAAATTTGGTTTTGGTTTGTTTTCTAGCTTATGCCCAACATAAAACAAATAGAGTTTAACATCTTCAGTAATATCTTTTGCCGATGCAACAAAAGCACTTTTGTATTGAGCAGCTTCATCATAGGGCACATATAGCAAATCCAAAGATTTTGGAGATAATGCTCTTTTATCTCCGGTGTATTTAGCGCCCTCATTTTGCCAATTATAAAACGCCTGCAGTGGGTACATTTCAAATGTATTCATCGCAAGGTTATCAATAAGTTGTAATTCACCTTTTATGTAAATAGAGTGGTACTTTTTTGTTCTTTCAACCTTTGCTGTAACTTCTTTTCGGTCTTCATTTTCAATGATGGTTTTGCGATCATTATAAGAAAAAATCACAGTCTCTTTATTTTGAATATTGAATTTATTAAACGTTACATTTAAAGTGTAATCATACTTTTTACTTGGTAAATAGGCAGGGTAAAATGTTATCCAATCATCATTAAAATCAGAAAGGTTTATTGCTTTTAATTGGTCATAAAACGAATCGGGAAACTCATACCTATTTGGGTTATTAAAGTTAAAAACCACTTTAGTTGTTCCTGCGTTTTTACATGAGTAGATTAAAATATCAATCTCTTCTTTATTGGGGTTAAGTTCTTTTACTTCTTTAAGTAAATAGTAGGCCTTTTGATATTGTTCTTTAGTTGATGCACTTTTAAGGATGAAGGTTGCCTCGTTAAATTTATTTTGCGCTGCTACTTGTTTAGTCGACTCAAAATCTTTGTCAATACTTTGAAATTCAATTTTTGATTGGTGAAACTTTAATTGATTAACCTTTTGTTGTATTGATTGAAGGTCCTTATAGTTTTTAAAAACATCTTCCCAATTAGGGTTAGTTTTATTTAAACTTCTCTCAATATTCTCAAGTTTTTCTGCTTCTAAAGCAGCATATGACTTTTGTAAAAGGTCATAGGTTTCAAAATCATTTGGTTTTCTATTCAGCTTTCCTACTGCTCTATCAATGGCGTAATTATACTGCTCCAACTCTACTAGTTTTTTAATGGAGCAACATGAAATAATTAGGGTAAAAACAAAAAGTAAATTTATTTTACCCTTCATTACCTATCAAATTCAGATCGGTTTAAGGCAAGCCTAAAAACATAAGCTGACCTAAGATCATTACAAGCTGCATTTAACATGCTCTCATAACTAGGAAAAGGTCTTAGTTTTTGTTTGGCGAGTTTAACTACATCATCAGATAATGCGGCTTCAGAACCTTTAAAGTTAGCAGTTTCGCTAGACCAATGGTAATCACCTTTTAAATCGATTGTTTTAAAGGAGTTCATGGTGAAGTTATCAATGAAAACAAGTTTGGCTATTATCTCAGCATCTTTTTCTCTAGTGGTTTCAAAAACAGTAGCTTTTTTAGTGTCGTAAATAGCCTTCTTTTTTACATTTCCTTTAGCGTTCTTTACTACATTTCCTTTATCATCCTTTACAATTTCCATTTTCACTAAAACTTCTTTTTCAACGGTGTACTTTTTATTTTTTTGATTGTCTCTACTCACCGAAAAAGACTCTAAAACAACCTCAACGGTATAATCAAAAAACCTATCTAAATCATATAAGCCATGAAACTCAACCCAATCTTTATTTAACCTTTCGGGCTTAAAGCTTAAAATCTCTTTTTGGTAGTTGGGTGGAAGCGCTAAATTATTTGGGTTTTGTATTCTAATTAAAACATGGTAAGTACCCTTATCTTTTGCCTCAATTATGCGGTCTCTAACATCATTGTAACCGGGCGAAATATTATTGACTTTTAAAAACTTGTCGTAAGCTTTTTGATAACCCTCTTGTGTAGAGTCTTTTAAAATTAACTCTTCTGCCTCTTGATAATATAACTTGGCTGCCATATTTTGAGCCTCTTTAATTTCGCTATCGTAATTTTTATGTTCAATTAACCGCTCGAAAGACTGCAAGCCTTTTACATCTTTTTGAATTTTATTTAACTCCTTGTAGGATAGAAAAACAGTTTCCCAACTTGCAGCAGTATTCTTTTGTTTATTCTGTTCAATTTTAGGGAGGTATTTCTCAGTCATTTTATTATACGCTAAGTTTAAAACCTCTTGCGATTTAAAATGATTGGGCTGCTTTTCTAATTTTTTTATTGCACGGTCTATAGCAAGATCATGGTTACCTTGATCAAATGCTTTTGATGCAGAACAGCTTGTAATTAAAGGCTGTATGGCCAGGCTAAGAGCCGTTACCAAAAGTAAACTGCTTAATTTCAATAATTTTTTGAGGTATTCCATGTAAATATCCCGGCTCATAGTTTGGTAACAAATGTAATACTCGTTTAACCTCCTCATCGCAACCAAATCCTATGCCCCTTTGAATTTTTGAATTAACAACCTCCCCAAACTCATCAATTTCAAGGTAACAAATTACTGTTCCTTGCACACCTACCCTTAAAGCTTCTTCTGGGGTTTTTATTTGATTGGTAAGGTATTGGTCTTCAATAATTGTTGTTCCGGGAAACTTAATAGGTGTTTTAATTTTTTCGAACTTGTAAGGGGCATCAGGAGGAAATTTTTCTGCAACTGTTTTTCTAGAAATAGTTGTAGTATCAAATGATACAGACTTGTTAAACACCTCTTCAAAAACTACTTTTTGCGATTTGTTGTAGGTTTTCCACCTGCCCACCTTTTCACCATAAAAAAATCCCCCGTTTTCTAATAGCAAGCTACCGTCATATCGCTCAAAAGAGCCATGCTCATAACCAAACTTAAAATCTGTAGTGTATAGCAAGTCTCCATAAAAATTATATGCCTTCCAAGTACCTGATTTAGTACCAAAAAGTACCTCGCCTTCAAACCTTTCTTTTCCGCTAACTCCATATTCAGTTAAATAATGATAATCCTTAGAGCCAAAAAAGTTGCGCTCTTCAATTAGCTTTCCGTAAATACTGTAGTATTTCCAAGTGCCCATGGGTTTATTGTTGTAATAAAACCCTTCTATTCTCAAAACATCATCATCAAAATATTGAGCCTTTCCAAATTTTTGGTTGTTCTTAAATTGTTCTATTGCATATAGTTTTCCGTTGCCGTGATAACGCCTTAACTCTCCGCCTCCCTCTCTAAAATTGCCCTTAAAAAAAGGCTTGCCTGTTGGCGTTTTCATTTCTTTTACTTCAAGTAGTGAGTTGTTTGAATATTCAAAATCCTCCCAAATAATTCCTGAGGGATGATACTTTTTAAAGGTGCCCTGAATTTGATTATTATGCAAAGCATAGCGCTCGAAAAGCTTTCCATTATCGTAGTATTTAGATACTTTGATGATTTTTTTACCTTCCTCAATTACAATTTCTTTGTATTCTGCTATTTCACCATTTGGGTGGTAAAGCACTTGCTCTCCAAATAAAGTATCTGACTTATAATTTAGTATGGCTTGCTTTTTTCCGTCAACTGAAAAACTCTCCCATGTGCCAACCTTTAAGCCATTGTTAAAATAAATAATGGCTTTTATACTCCCATTTGGAAAATAATAGACCCATTTCCCATCTTTCTTCCCGTTTTTGTAATTAGCTTCAATTTGAATTTTTCCTGAGTAATAATACCTTTCCCATTTTCCATCCTTTTGGTTTTGTTGGTAGTTGCCCTTTACTAATAGTTTTAATTCAAAGTACTCTTCGAAAGCTCCGTGTTTAATTTCAGGGGCTTCATTTTTTACATGGTAAATTCTTTTTAATTCGGGTGTTGGCCTCTCAATAACTCTTTTGCCATAAAGTTTTACAGCTAGAATTATTAAAAACAATATGGGTATTGATTTACGCATAAAGCCATAAAAGTATAATCTAATTTAAGTAAAACAGTAACCAATTATCATACGGAGGTAGGTCAATCATTTTAGGTTTATCATATTTGCATCACCCTATGTGGAGCTGGATTTCCAATTTTATTCTACGCCAAAAGGTTTTTATTCTTTCAGCCGTTGGCCTTTTTACCATTTTTATGGCTTTTCAAGCTACTAAAGTGGAAATGTCTTATGGCTTACCAAAGATGCTTCCTGACTACGACAGCACCATTGTTGAATACAAAGAGTTTAGGAATAGGTTTGGGGAAGAAAGCGTAGTGATAATTGCCGGAGTTAAACACGATATTTTTGGAAGTGTACCGCTTTTTAATGCTTGGTATCAACTAAATAAAGACCTTAAAAACATTCACGGGGTTGATACAATTGTTTCTGCATCAAGTGTTTACACGCTTGTAAAAAACAACGACATCAAAAAGTTTGAGCTAAAACCTGTTATTACCCAACCTGTTACTACACAAGAGGAACTCAATAAAGTTAGAGACGAAATTCAAGGGTTGCCATTTTACGAAGGTGTTTTATTCAATACAAAAACCAATGTTTCTTTAATAGCCATTTCTCTGAATAAACCCATCTTCAACTCAGATGGGCGCATGGAGGTAATTGATGAAATTTTAACCAAAACCGAAGAATTTGCCAATGAGCAGGAGTTAATTATGCACTATTCGGGCTTGCCTTACATAAGAACGGTAATGACTCAACTCATAAAAGGAGAGTTAAAAATGTTTGTGTTGCTTGCTTTATTGGTAACTATCTTAATACTGTACTTCTTTTTTAGGTCTTTTAAACCCATATTTATTTCGATGACAGTAGTGCTATTTGGCGTTATTTGGTCATTAGGCTCAATGGCACTTTTGGGTTATCAAATTACTATTTTAACAAGCATTATTCCTCCGCTGATAATTGTAATTGGAATTCCTAATTGTATTTTTCTAATCAATAAGTACCATAGTGAAATAAGATTACATAGTAATAAGGTAAAGGCCTTAAATAGGGTTATAATCAAAATAGGAAAAGCTACTTTACTTACAAATGCTACCACTGCTATTGGCTTTTTAACTTTTGCCTTTACCGCAAGCAGTGTATTGGTGGAGTTTGGAATTTTAGCTACCCTCAGTATCATCTATATTTTTACTTTTTCATTGCTTTTTATACCAATAATTTATTCCTATTTACCTGCACCCAAGCACAAACACACCCAGCATTTAAACTATGGCTGGATGAATGTTTTTGCGGAGAAATTGGTAACCATAGTTAGCTTTCATCGCACTAAAGTTTATTGGGTGGTTGGTATTTTAACAGTTATTTCAATTATTGGAATTTTAAGAATGAAGGTAACCGGTAACTTGGTGGATGACCTTCCCAAAAACCACCCCGTAAGGAGCGACTTGAAATTTTTTGAAGAAAACTTTGCAGGGGTAATGCCTTTGTTAATTACAATAGATGCTCAAAAACCAAAAGAAGCATTAAAATTTTCTACACTAAAAAGAATGGAGAAACTTCAAGAAAAAATTGAAGCTTATCCTGAGTTTTCGAAACCCATATCTATTGTTGATGGAATAAAGTTCACCAAACAGGCATTTTATGGAGGTAATTCGAAAAAGTATGACTTGATAAACTCTAGAGAAAAAGCCTTTTTTAAACCTTATATAGACAACGCTAATGGCGATACAAACTTTCTAAGAACATTTTTGGATAGCTCTTTTAGGTATGCTAGAATTAACGTTCAAATGGCCGATGTGGGTACCAATGAAATGGAAAAGCTCTTAGCCGATTTAAATCCAAAAATTGATTCTATATTCCCTGAAGATAAATACGATTATGGCATTACCGGGCAAAGTATTGTTTACCTTAAAGGCACCACATACCTAGTAGAAAATTTGTTTGTTAGCCTTGCAATTGCAATTGTTTTAGTGGGTTTAATCATGGCCCTATTATTCACCTCAGTACGGATGATTTTAATCTCAATAGCTACTAACCTGTTTCCGCTTGCCCTAACTGCCGGAATGATGGGCTTCTTTGATATTAATATAAAACCTTCTACCATTTTGGTTTTTAGCATTGCCTTTGGTATTTCTGTTGATGATACCATACATTACCTAGCTAAATTCAGGCAAGAATATAGGTCAGGCACATTACAAATCAAGCAAGCGGTATTGTTAGCTTTAAGAGAAACTGGAGTTAGCATGATTTACACCTCAATCATTTTATTTTTTGGGTTTTCGGTATTCGATTCAAGTGAATTTGGTGGAACAAGAGCACTAGGGGTGTTGGTATCCGCCACACTTTTTGTAGCCATGTTGGCCAACTTAATATTCTTACCCTCATTATTGCTAACTTTAGAAAAAAGAATTCTTACCAAAGCGTTTAATGAACCTATGATGGATCTATATGATGAGGAAGAAGATATAGACTTACAAGTTTTAGAAGTAGAAAAAGGAAATCATAATATTCAAGAATAACATGAAAGGAATTATTCTAGCAGGAGGCTCGGGCACAAGATTACATCCACTTACATTGGCTATGAGTAAGCAAATGATGCCGGTGTACGATAAACCTATGATATATTATCCGCTATCGTTACTAATGTTAGCGGGTATTCAAGAAATACTCATTATTTCAACCCCTCATGATTTACCAAACTTCGAGCGTTTATTGGGCACAGGCAAGCAGCTTGGCCTTAAGTTTACATATGCTGTACAAGAAATTCCAAACGGATTAGCACAGGCTTTTGTAATTGGCGAAGAATTTATTGGTGATGATAAAGTGGCATTGGTTTTAGGTGATAATATATTCTATGGCTCTAAACTACCAAAAGCACTTCGAGAGTGTGTAGATCCTGAAGGAGGAGTAGTTTTTGCCTACCATGTAAACGACCCTGAAAGATATGGTGTAGTTGACTTTGATAAGCAAAAAAATGTAATTAGCATTGAAGAAAAACCCGAAAAGCCAAAATCGAATTTTGCTGTTCCGGGATTATATTTTTACGACAACTCCGTAGTAAATATTGCCAAAAACTTAAAACCTAGCCCACGTGGCGAATACGAGATTACAGATGTGAACAAAGCTTACCTAGAACAAGGCAAGCTAAAGGTTCAAATTTTAGATAGGGGAACTGCTTGGTTGGATACCGGTACCATTGATTCACTTTTGGAAGCTGGTCAATACGTAGAGGTTTTAGAAAAACGCCAAGGATTAAAAATTAGCTGTATCGAAGAAATAGCCTACCGAATGGGTTTTATTGACAAAGCCCAATTAAAAGCATTGGCAGAGCCTTTAAAAAAGAGCGGCTACGGAGATTATCTGCTTAAAATTTTAGACAAAGAAAAAGATTTTAAATAAACCTTTTACTGTAATTGCAGTTTAAGGTGCATGACCTCAACAACAGTGCCCTCGCAATTAGAACAATTTTCAATTGCTATTACAGCAGGCTTAAATAGGCTAGACCTACATAAGCAAACCCCAATAGGGTTATACGAGCCTGCCTCCTACCTTATGAATTTAGGGGGCAAAAGAATGCGCCCTGCACTTGTGTTGGCGGCTTACGCCCTTTTTAAAGACAATTTCGAGGCTGCTCTTCCGCAAGCCCTAGCGGTTGAGTTGTTCCATAACTTTACCCTTGCCCATGATGATATTATGGATGATGCTCCTTACAGAAGGGGAAAAGCAACCATTCACACCAAGTGGAATTTAAATACAGGTATTTTATCTGGTGACTTAATAATGATAAAAGCTTACGATGAGCTTATCAAGTGCCCTACAAATCAATTGGCTGAAATCTTAAAAGTTTTTAATCAAACAGCTATAGATGTTTGTGAGGGTCAGCAATTAGATGTTGATTTTGAAACTTCTAACGAGGTATCAATTGAAGACTACCTAAAAATGATTTCTCTCAAAACCGCTGCTTTGCTAGATGGTAGTTTAAAAATTGGTGCAACGCGTGCCGACGCATCAGCTGCAGAAATAGCTTTAATTGGTGATTTTGGAATGAACTTAGGCATTGCATTTCAATTACAAGACGATATTCTTGATGCCTATGGAGACCCGAAAAGATTTGGAAAACAAGTTGGTGGCGATATTATGGCCAATAAAAAAACCTATTTATTGTTAACCGCTTTGCAGCTTGCCAACACCGAACAATTAAATGCGCTTCATGAATTGTTAAACCAAAGCATTAATCCGGAAGAAAAAGTTGAAAAAACCTTATCTGTTTTTAATGCAATAGGCGTTAAAGAACATGCTTTAAACGCAATGAACAGTTATTATAAAAAAGCTGAAAATGCCCTTGCATTGGTTGATGTTGATGAAGCAAGAAAAGCTACCTTATACTCCATTTTAAATTCGCTTAGGGTTAGAGATATTTAAATTTTCTCAAAATATTCCTATTTCTCTTCCTAAATTTGAAGCAACACAATTTTTAGTTTGAGAATTCTTCTTTTTGTCTTTTTATTTATTCCATTTTTTGGTTATTCCCAATTAACTATCATAAGACCAAAATCTCCACAAGAAGTGGTGTATAAATACCTTTTAGGAAACAGCAACTCTATTGAAGTAGAAAACATACGGTTTACCGGGCATTCATACGCTGTTGCGGCATTTTACAATCCATCAAACAGGGCTTTGTTTGAAAAAGGCGTTGTATTTAGTACAGGATATGCAGAGGGAATAAAGGGGCCAAACGACTCTCCACAATCTAGCGGGGTTACCATGTCGCCCGGAGATAGAAACCTCACGATAATTGCTAACAACCCAACCTTAGATGCAGTTGTTTTAGAATTCGATTTTAAGGCCACCACAGACAGTCTCTCTTTTGAATATTTTTTTGGCAGTGAAGAATACCCCGAATATGTAAACCAAGGGGTAAATGATGTTTTTGCGTTTTTACTTAGCAAGCAAGAAGATCGTAAGTACAGCAACCTTGCCTACCTTCCAAATAACAAAGGGCCAATTACAGTTGATAACATAAACGATAGGCGAAATACAGAATACTACATTCCAAATCCTCGATTTGACAGCCGACCAACGCTAGAGTGGGAAGGAAACGAAGATGAGGGAGAAATGGCCTTAACCTATCAATTTGATGGTTTTACAACAGTGCTTACTGCTGCGGCAAAAATTGAACCCGGTGTTTGGTATCATATGAAGATAGCAATTGGCGATGCAGGAGACGAAGTTTATGATTCAGGAGTTTTTATAAAAACAGGTTCGTTTCGCTCTTATGAAAGTGTAGAAATGCAAAAGGCCAAGGCTTTACAAAACGAGTTATTCAAAGGGTTTAACTCTGCTGATGTGAAAACATTGACAAATGGAAACTTAATGTTAATTATCCATATTGAGTTTGATATAGATGAATCTAAAATTAGAGAAAACTCAATCGCTGATCTTGAAAAAGTATTTGAAATTTTGCAATCAAAACCAGATTGGAAATTGAAAATATCAGGTCACACTGATGATCAAGGAGAAAACGAATACAATCAAAAACTATCTGAAAAAAGAGCAGCCTCAGTAATGGCCTATTTTGCCCAAAAAGGGATTGAGCCTATACGCATGAGGGCTTATGGTTACGGAGAATCTCAACCTATTTTACCAGGAACGTCAGAAGTAGCTCGTCAACAAAATAGGCGGGTTGAGTTTGAGTTTATTAAAAAAAATGATTAGTCAACAATCCATAATCGAGGCGCTAAACCTTCAACCTCACCCTGAGGGTGGGTTTTTCAAAGAAACATATCGCAGCCAAGGAGAAATTCCAAAAGAGGACTTACCTCAAATGTTTAATGGAAAAAGAAATTATGCCACAGGTATCTATTTTTTAATCTCTAGTGATGCTTTTTCAGCTTTTCATAAAGTAAACCAAGATGAAATGTGGCACTTTTATTTAGGAAGCCCAATTACATTGCATCAAATTAACCCTAAGGGCGATTACCAAAAAATAATTATTGGCAGCGATATTTTTAGTAATCAGCAGCTTCAATACACCGTACCGGGCAATTGTTGGTTCGCTGCCGAAGTAGAGGCTAAAAATGGATTTGCTTTGGTTGGTTGCACCGTTTCCCCCGGTTTCGATTTTGCTGATTTCAACTTGGCAAGTAGAGGCGAGTTAATTTCTACATTTCCGCAACATCAAACTTTAATAGAAAGACTTACAAGACAATAATTTAAGGTTTCACCAAGCAGAATTATTAGCTTTGAGATTAATTTTCAAAGAACCTAAAACATGACTCATTCTGTTGCAGAGCGCCTTATGCGCTACGTAAAAATTGATACTGAAGCTGATCCAAACTCTGACACATTCCCATCATCAATGAAACAAAAAGATTTGGGAAAAATACTAGTTGAAGAACTTCAGGTTCTTGGTGTTTCAGATGCATACATGGATGAATGGGGTTATGTTTTTGGAACTATTCCCGGCAATGTTGATCAAGAAGTTCCCACAATTTGCTTTTGCAGTCACATGGATACAACCCCAGATGTTACCGGAAAAAATGTGAAGCCTATACTCCATAAAAATTACGACGGGTCGCCCATTATACTGCCGGATGACAACTCTCAAGTTATTACAACACAGCAGCACCCCTACCTAAAAGAAAAAATCGGTGATGATCTTATTACAGCAAGTGGAACAACCTTGCTTGGAGCAGATGATAAAGCAGGAATTGCCTGTATCATGGATTTTGCAGAACAGCTTAAAGCAAACCTCAACTTAAAGCATGGGCCAATCCGCATATTATTTACTCCTGATGAAGAAATTGGAAAAGGAGTTGATAAACTCGACATGGAAAAACTTAATGCCGATTATGGATATACCTTAGATGGTGGTCCTGAGGGTTCAATTGAAGATGAGAGTTTTTCGGCAGATGCTGTAAAAATTACCATACACGGTGTGAGTGCTCACCCGGGGTATGCCAAAAATAAATTGGTAAATGCCATGAAGTTGGCCGGTGAGGTTTTGGCAAACCTTCCAAAAGACCGTTGGTCTCCTGAAACTACAGAAGGCAGAGAAGGCTTTGTTCATCCCATTTCAATGAATGGAATTGCCGAAAAAGCTGACCTTACCTTCATCATTCGTGACCACGATACCTCTAAACTAAAGCAATATGAAGAACAGTTAGAGCAAATTGTTAAGGAGGTGGTTAGCCCCTATAATGGGTGTAGCTATAAGTTTGAGGTTACTGAGCAGTACCGCAATATGAAAGAAATCATCAAGGAGGTTCCTTTTGTAACAGAGTATGCCATTGAAGCAATGAAGCAGGTTGGCATTGAACCTAAACCGGTGATTATAAGAGGTGGAACAGATGGCTCTCGTTTATCTTTTATGGGAATGCCTTGCCCTAACTTATTTACAGGAGAGATGGCTATTCACTCTAAACATGAATATGTAAGTGTTCAAGACATGGAAAAAGCAGTAAAAACCATGATTGCTTTAGCAGAGATTTGGACTAAACACAAAAAGTAACGCTATGATTGCAAGCATTCTTTTAGAGCTGCTTGGGCTGTTTCATAAGAAAACCGAAACCCCTCTTTTTGAATTTTTTCTGAAGAGATTTTACTACCCTCTAGCACCAAACTAGCCATTTCACCTAACATCAGTTTTAACACAAAGGCCGGAGCATTTATGGGCATCAATGGTTTTGGAGAAAACATACTAATTGTTTTCATAAACTGTTTGTTGTTTACGTATTCAGGCCCTACAGCATTGTAAACTGTATTTTTCTTGTTGTCTAAACTCCACAAAATCATATCGCACAAATCATCAATATGCACCCAAGGTATGTTTTGTTTTCCGTGACCCAAGGCAGCCAAAACAGGCGGGTTGGTCATTTCTTTTAGCGCCCCTCCCTCTTTAGCTAATACAACTCCAATTCTTAACTGTGTTGTGGCAACCCCTAATTCTCGAAACTTTGAAGTAGCCTCCTCCCATAGCTTAACTACATGAGCCAAGTATCCTTTTTCGGGGCCATCTTCTTCTTTGTAAACTTTTGGTGTTGTTTCTGTACCATAAAAACCAATTGCAGAAGCAGCTACTGCACCTTTTAATTCAATATTGTTTTTCTTAATTGTATCAATAAGAAGTTTTGTAGAGTTTACTCTGCTATCAATTATTTCTTGCTTTCTTTTCGCGTCCCACCTTTTATCGGCAATGCCTGCACCCGCTAAATGCACCAAATAATCAACGCCACTAAAAGCGTTTATATCCATTGTTTGAGCTTTTACATTCCACTCAAAGCAACCCTTTTGTTGTTTACATGTTCTTGAAACATAAACCGCTTCATCTCCATTAGCAACAATTTTATCAATAAGTCTTTTTCCTACTAAACCGGTACCACCAGTTATTAAAAACTTGGCCATGTTGTTTTAGCTTTGTGGATTAACATAAATTGAGTTAAAAAGTTGGAACATATTCCTCAACCAAAAGATTACCTACACAAGATCGAAATTTTACGATTGGTAGCCAAACAAATTGAAAAAGATTTTGGTGAGGCAAGCCTTGAAATTGAAATCACTGATAAGCCTGAAGACACATTTCCTGATATTCTTAGCCAAATGGCTGATCAGATAAAAGGGTTAATTGACCTTAATCCTGCCAAATTTTTTCAGTTGCTTTACAGAATAGATCTTTCAGAAAATAAAATCAAAAAAGCTATTACTGAAGACCAAAGAGATGCAAACCTTGTAATTGCTGAGCAAATTCTATTTAGAGAAATGCAAAAAGTACTTTTTAGACTTCAGTATTCTAACAACCCAGCCCATAAAGCACTACTAAATATAAAATAGGTTAAAACCAATTAAATGGTGTGCTGTTAAATGCTAAATTTGCCAATCTATCTACGAACCCGCTTATATGGATAAATTTTCTTATATCAACAACGGCGATGTCGAAGCCATCGAAAATTTATATCAACAATATTTAAATAACCCTACTGAGGTTGACCAAAGTTGGCAAGACTTTTTTAAAGGGTTCGACTTTTCTAGGGCGCAATTTGGTGAGCAAGGTGATATCCCAGAAAACTTTCAAAAAGAGTTTAAGGTGATTAACCTCATCAATGGCTATCGATCAAGAGGCCATTTGTTTACCGAAACAAACCCTGTACGCACAAGAAGGCAATACAGGCCAACCTTAGATTTGGAGAATTTTGGGCTAACTGAGGCCGACTTAGAAGTTGAGTTTGCCGCCGGAAGTGAAGTTGGTATCGGCAAAGCAAAGCTTAAAGATATTATTGCCCACTTAAAAGCTACATATACAAGGTCTATTGGGATTGAGTACATGTACATTAGAGATCCCGAAAGAATTGAATGGATAAAAAACAAGCTTGAACCTACGCAAAATACTCCAAAATTTTCTTTAGAAGAACAGAGAGAAATATTAAGAAAACTTAATGAGGCTGTAGTTTTTGAAAGCTTCATGCACAAAAAGTTTGTAGGCCAAAAAAGATTTTCATTAGAAGGTGGGGAGTCGCTAATACCTGCCCTTGATGCAGTAGTAGAAGTTGGAGCAACACATGGTATTCAAGAGTTTGTAATTGGTATGGCCCATAGAGGAAGGTTAAATGTGTTGGCCAATATTCTTAATAAAACATACACAGATATTTTCTCTGAGTTTGAAGGTAAAGAATACGAAGACAACCTTTTTGATGGTGACGTAAAGTACCACTTAGGTTACTCTTCTTCAACCAAAACAAATGATGGAAAAGAGGTACATATTACGCTTTCTCCAAATCCATCCCACTTAGAAGCTGTTGACCCGGTTGTAGAAGGTATTGTGCGAGCTAAAATTGACCTTTACCTAAAAGATGAAACCAAAATTTGCCCAATTCTTATTCATGGAGACGCCTCAATTGCAGGCCAAGGTGTTGTTTATGAAGTAATTCAAATGGCCAAGTTAGATGGTTATAAAACAGGAGGCTCAATACATATTGTAATCAACAACCAAATAGGTTTTACAACCAATTATTTAGATGCTAGGTCTTCAACTTACTGTACCGATGTTGGAAAGGTTACCCTTTCTCCAATATGGCATGTAAACGGAGATGATGTTGAAGCGGTAGTTCATACCATTAAAGTTGCGATGGAATACAGGCAACAATTTAAACGAGATGTTTTTATCGACTTGCTTTGTTACAGAAAATATGGCCATAACGAGGGTGATGAACCAAGGTTTACACAACCGCTACTTTACAAAACCATCGCAAAACACCCAAATCCAAGAGACATTTACTTAAAAAAGCTACTTGCAGATGGTGTTGTAGACAAAGGGCATGGCAAAGCTTTAGAAGAAGAGCTTAACTCATTGCTTCAGGCCCGTTTAGATGAGTCTAAACAAATTGAAAAAGCAGTAATTACCTCTTTTTTACAATACACTTGGCACGACTTTAACAAGCCAGAAAAAGGTGATACACTTAAAGTTGTAAAAACCAAAGTTGCTGAGGAGCAACTTAAAGAAATTGGCGAAAAAATAAGCAGCCTTCCAAATGGCAAAAAGTTCTTTAGAAAAAGTCAAAAGCTTTTTAAAGAGCGCCTAGAAATGATTCAAGACGGTAGCGCTCTAGATTGGGCCATGGCAGAGTTACTTGCCTACGGAAGTTTACTTAAGGAAGGTTATGATGTTAGGTTAAGCGGACAAGATGTTGAAAGAGGAACATTTTCTCACAGGCATGCTGTACTTACCTTAGAAGATTCTGAAGAAGAATACATCCCGTTATCAAATATTGCTGAACGTCAAGGAAATTTCTACATCTACAACTCCTTACTTTCTGAATACGCAGTTTTAGGCTTTGAATATGGATATGCCAT
>JAAZVO010000224.1 GCA_018623405.1 Crocinitomicaceae bacterium | reverse complement strand
CCATTTAAAGCAAAAAATGATAAAAATGTTAAAAAAATAATTGGTAAGTAATTAAAAAACAGTCGATTCATATTTTAGGTAAATATCTAAGCAATCAAAATTAGTTATTGAAAGAGGGCTCCATGTTAATTAGATGACATTCAAGCAGGTGAAACGGTTTTCTTCACTGATGATGAGTGGAGTGGATCCGCATTTAATACAGGAGAAGGTTTTTACGAATGGACTACGCCTTCAATCTCAGTAGGTACAGTCTTTACTCTAAGCACAACTGCGGCTTCTGTTGGAGGTACTGTTGCTCTGCAAGCTGGGAACTTTGCACTTTCAAATAGTGGTGATGGTGTTTTTCTATATCAAACCTCCACAAATGTTTATAATACTGGCACTTTTTCAATCATTGGTTTTGCAGGTGAGGATGCGGGTGATGCAGGAACTTTAACCGGAACTGGATTGACATTAGGCACAAATGCTGTTTACTTTGGAGGAGATAATGGAATTTACAATGGTACAAGAAGTGGTAATGACAAGGCAGGTTTCTTATCTCTGATATACAACTCTTCAAATTGGCAAACTTCTGGAAGTGCTCAAACTTTTAATACAACCAATTTCAGCGTCACTACCGCCACCGCCCCAACAGGCGTATCCACCGGAACAGCGGGCTCTATTACGGCTGCATCAGCAATTATTTCAGGAAATGATGTGGGTAGCGATGGTGGAGATGCCATTACGGAACGTGGTGTGGTATACGGAACCTCAGCCAACCCCACAACGGCAGATAATAAGCAAGTAGAAAGCGGTACAACCGGTACGTTTAATGCCACACTTTCAGGGCTTAACTCTTCAACAACCTACTTCGCTAGGGCTTTTGCCACCAATTCAGTAGGAACAACTTATGGTTCTGATGTAAGCTTCACCACCAATGCCCCGGCTGGAGATACGGATTCAGATATTATTGAAAATTCATCTTTTACTTACACTGATAATGTGGCCTACACAAGCTACGTAAATGCAGGTTCGTTAAACACAGGAAACTCCTTTGAATTAGCCCAATTCACCATTCGAGATGGTGGCGCAGGCGGTGATGCAGATGCCTTTACCACTACCCTTACTAATTTAGATTTGAGCATTACCAATCACGCTAACCTCAATCGTATTGCGATTTTTGATGGTACAACAAACGTTGCAGAAGTTGCAGCGACCTCTTCGGTAAGTTTTAGCAGCCTCAGCTTACAAGCGGCTGACAATAGCAATAAAGATTTTAGTGTTCGTGTTAGTTTTGAATCTACCGTTACGGATAACGAGCAAGTTGGGGTTACTATTTCTGCAGCCACCGCTCAAGCAGGAGCCTCATTATTTAGTGCAGCCGATGCCGGTGGGGCTAGTTCATCTACCACAGGCGATAGAAACAGAATTGAGGTTAGTGCTTCTCAACTTAGTTTTGTACAGGATGCAACAAATGTTGGAGTGAATGCAGCAATGAGTCCTTCCCCAACTGTAGAAGCCATAGACGCTAATGCAAACCGGGATTTAGATTTCACAGGTTCAGTTTCCATAACCAGCTCAGGCACATTAACTGGAAGTCCTGTAAGCGAAAATGCATCTTCTGGCTTGGCCACTTTTTCTTCTTTGACACACACTGCTGCAGGAACAGGCCTTCAACTAACAGCTTCTTCAACAGGCTTAACTGATGCTACGAGTGGAAGTTTTGATGTAAGCTCAATCCCTACGGCTTCTGATTTAATCATTACAGCTGCTTTTGATGGGCCTTTATCTGGTGGAACGCCTAAAGGAATAGAATTGTACGTAGTAAATACTATAAGTGACTTATCCTATTTTGGAGTTGGAAGCGCTAATAATGGGGGCGGAAGCGATGGTATGGAATTTCAACTGAGTGGTTCGGCAAATGCTAGTGACTTTATATATGTGGCTTCAGAGAATACTGAATTTTCTAATTGGTTTGGGTTTGCTCCAAACTTTACTAGTAGTGCAATGGGTATTAATGGAGATGATGCGATTGAATTATTTTATGATGCCACTCCTAGCTCTTCTGGTGGTGAGGTGGTGGCCGATGTTTTCGGAGATATTAATACCGATGGCTCGGGAGAGGCATGGGAATATTTAGATAGCTGGGCCTACAGAAATAATGGCACTGGGCCAAACGGAAGTATCTGGACTATTGGTAATTGGAGTTTCGGGGGTGTCGATGCCCTGGATGGAGAGACAACAAACAGCACGGCAACAACAGCAATACCAATTGGTACGTATTCGCATTCTCCCTTACCGGTTGAATTAGCCAATTTCCAAGCTTTTGAAGAAACAAACTCTGTGTTGCTAAAATGGCATACGCTTTCTGAGACTAATGTTGATTACTTTTTCGTGAAACGAAGAATAGGTGATGAAGAAATGATGGTTGGAAAAGTTTTTGGTGCCGGAACTTCTAATTTTCAAAACAGTTACACGCTAAGTGACCCAATGGTACCGATGAATGCTATTTATGAATTATGGGAACAAGATAAAAATGGCAATAGGGCAAAATTAGCTACTCAATATTTCTCAAAAGAGGATTATCCTTTTCAATTTACGCAATATGGTAACCAACTTCACTTTATTCACGAGGGAGAAGAACCGATTTCAGCAACCATCATTGGAGTTTCAGGTAATATAATTCAACAACAAATGATTGTTGGTGAGCAGGTATTTCTTTTACCACAACCAGGGGTTTATTTTGTTACGCTGAGCGGCGTATACAGCGTAAAAACCGAAAAAGTCATTTACCTTAGGTAAACTATTTTCATTTCGGCTTGAGTGGCATCAAATGAGTCAATTAAAGCGCTAAATAATTGATTTCGGTAATCAATATAAAACGGCAAAAAGTTCTGCTTTCTCTCCTGCAAAGTACCATTTGGTTTCACCAGCTGGTAAAGTTTTTCTAATCGTTCTTCTTGAACTTGATGATTTCTTTTTTCTTCTCGAATCAATTTTTTTTCAATTGATTTGAGACGATTTAATATTTTAACTTTTTCTCCTTCTACAGTGCGCGAAAGTGTAGGTTGAACATTTGAAACTTTTGGCTTTATAGAATTGAATAGTTCTTCAACTTTTTGTTTTTCTTCGACTAATTCCAGTGAATTTGTTGACCAACGTTGCACTAGTTCTTTAAATACTAGTTGTTTATCTCTAAACAAATCAAAAGTTGATATGCCGATGTCTTGAATCCACTTTTTTGCTTTTTGAGGCAACACTGTAGCTGAATCTCTCATCAAAATGACCGGGAAAAATGCGTTGTGCTTTTTAAATACACCTTTTAATTGCAACCAATAAGCTACTTCTGCTCCTCCACCTACATACGCTACATTGGGAAGAATTAATTCTTGGTAAACAGGCCTTAATGAGACATTCGGACTAAAGCGTTCAGGGTGACTTTTTATTTCCGAAAGCATTTCTTCTGCTGAAAATGAAACCGAAGAGTTTACAACTTTAAAAAAATCTCCATGCCTTTCAATGCGTTCTCTAAACCCATCTAAAAGGTAAAAGAAGTTCACCTCTCTAACATGAATTTGGTCAGTGCATCCTAATTCTTTTAAAGCCTCTGATGTTTCAGTAGCTTTTTTATGAGTTACTGAGTGAAATAAGTCATCTTGAATGACCGAAATCAATTCTCTTTTCAAGCTTGGAGCATCTGCATCAATCACCACAATACCAAATTCACCAAACAATTCATTTACAAATTGTTGAACAAATTCACCATAGGAATTTGAGGTTGTAAAAAAGTTTTGAATTTTTTTGATGAAGGATTTTGAACGGTCATTGATACCTAAACTTTTTGAAAACTGTGAAAACGCGTTTTCAAGATTTTCAAGACTTAATCTACCAACAGGACCATTTGCTTCTCTTTCCCAAGTAGTTTTTTCATTTTGAATCCACGTTGAGGCAATTTCCTCAAAATCATGGTCCTCGGTTGCCATCCAAAATACAGGAACAAATTGGTGGTGGGGAAATTTCTTTTTAGCCTCTTTAGCGAGCTTAATAACAGAAATAATCTTGTAAAAAAAGTAGCTTGGTCCTGTGAATAAGCTTAATTGATGTCCCGTGGTAAAGGTGAACGTTGTTGGCTCTTTTAAGCTAGATAAATTTTGAGATACAGGCTTTGAAGTTTCAATTTTCGAATATTGACGAGTGAGTTCTGTTACAAGTAAATTTCTATCAATATCAAATTCAGTTCGCTCAGTTAAGGCTCGCTTAATTCCATCCCAATTTGGGTGATAGGTGTAAAAATCAGCAATTCGATTAGAAAATAAATAGTCATAAGTTATAGGAAGTAATCCTTTAATTCTTTCAAATGATAGTTTTTCTATCTCGCAACACTCACCCGATTGGTCTTCCATATAAATCGTAAATTTCTGCTTTTGTGATTTCTACTTTTGCAAAATCTCCTATTCGAAGGTAGTTGTTTTCTTTAGGAACCAATACCTCGTTATCTACTTCCGGAGAGTCAAATTCGGTTCTTCCAACATAAAAATCTCCTTCCACATTATCAATTAAAACCTTGAATTGTTTACCAACTTTATCAATATTTTTTTGATGAGAAATTCCCGATTGAATTTCCATGATGGCTTCTGCCCTTTGCTCTTTTACTTTTT
>JAAZVO010000223.1 GCA_018623405.1 Crocinitomicaceae bacterium | reverse complement strand
AGCTGATTTTTTAACCTTTAGTTTTCAGGGTGGAACCGATATTTCATTAGCCCTACACGAAGCCATTCAAAAACTCAAATCAGAAGAGTATGAACATGCCGATGTGCTAGTGATTTCAGATTTTATCATGTATAAAATTGAAAAAGACTTGGTAGATGGCATGGAGTACACCAAGCATCACCTTGGTACGCAATACCACAACATTACACTTAACGACCAAGCAAATACTGAAATTCTAGATTTATTTGACAACCATTGGGTGTACGACCCGAAAGAAAAACGGGTAGTAAAATCGGTTTATCGCGATTTGAAATCTTTATAGGTTCGTTTTATTTTTGGTTTTTGGTTTTGCGTTTCATGCTAAAAACAAAAAACTAAAAATTGCCATCCCAATAAGTTACTCATTTGGCGGTTCACTTAATCTGCTATCACTTCTAATTCCATTAGGTTCTATGTACCTTTTATGAATTAATTCATCGGTTCTAGCTTTTCTAACATTTAAAACTTGACCTTCAAAGTGCAAATTCAGCCCGGCCATAGCATGATTTGTATCCACCAAAATATATTTTGCTTTTAAAGCTTTTAGTTTCCCTGTTATACGCTCACCTAATGAAGTAATCACAGAAATTAAATCTCCTTCCTCATAATTTTCCATTGGATACCTGTGGTCTTCTTCAATATCATCTCTAAAAATTTGTACTGTTTTAGTAGAATCAACTTCTCCATAAGCCTCTTTAGCAGAAAGGGTAAATTCAAAAGTGGCGCCATCTTCTAAACCCTCAAGATGTTTTTCAAAAGCCGGAATCAAAACTCCCGAACCAAACAAAAATTTAAATGGCCAATGCTCGTCCATAATTTCCATTATTTCACCATTAGGATTATCTTTTCTTAGGGTGTACTTTAATTCTACAATGTGCTGATTGGCAATTTTCATAACAACATAAACACATGGAAAAACACAATGTTTGAAAAAACAAAGTGTTAAAAAAATTGAGGAAAATCAATTTTCGCATAAAATATTCATAAACCTTAAGCCTTACATTTGTTGCCCAATTTTAGATATGCCAACTTATCCAAATAGCGTAAAATCTAAACTTCCCCGAGTAGGTGTAAACATCTTTACACAGATGTCGGCCCTATCACAAGAAACGGGAGCCATTAACCTATCGCAAGGTTTTCCAGACTTTCAAGTAGACCCAAATCTTATTGGTTTAGTTAACCACTACATGAATTCTGGCTTTAACCAATATGCACCTATGGCAGGCATATTACGGTTAAGAGAGGTTTTGGCTCAAAAATTTGAAAAGCTTTACTCCTCCAAATACAACCCCGAAACCGAATTCACACTTACCGCAGGGGGTACACAGGCTTTGTACACTGCAATCTCAGCCTTGGTAAATGAAGGCGATGAGGTAATTATTTTTACTCCCGCTTACGATTGTTATGCTCCTGCTGTTCAGTTGAATGGAGGTAAACCAATTTACGTTCAACTTAAATACCCACACTACGAAATAGATTGGGATGAGGTTAAAAAGGTGATGAATCGAAGAACTAAAATGATCATCATTAATACACCTCACAACCCTACAGGTACGGTAATGAATGCCCAAGATATGGCTCAGCTTACCAAGTTAATTGAGGGTACCGATATTTTTATTTTAAGCGACGAGGTGTATGAGCACATAGTATTTGATGGGTACGAACATCAGAGTATTGCTAGGTTTCCACAGTTGGCAAAAAGAAGTTTGATGGTATATTCATTTGGCAAAACTTTTCATGCCACGGGTTGGAAAATGGGATTTGTAGTTGGCCCCGCTAAGTTGATGAATGAGTTTAGAAAAATTCACCAATTCCAAGTTTTTGCCATCAACCACCCAATACAACATGCTTTGGCAGATTATCTGCAAGATGAAAAAACTTACATTAATCTTGATAAGGCATATCAACAGAAAAGAGATTATTTTCTAGCTCAACTAAAAGGTTCAAAGTTTAAATGGAGTCCTTCTGCGGGCAGTTATTTTCAATTACTTGATTACTCCTCAATAACTGATGAAAAAGATACAGACTTTGCCATTAGAATAACAAAAGAGTTTGGGGTAAGCGCCATACCTGTAAGTGTTTTTTACCATAACCCTGAAGACAATAAGGTGTTGCGTTTTTGTTTTGCTAAACAAGAAGATACCTTGGCAAAAGCAGGTGAAATTTTGAGAAGCATTTAGGTATAAAGATTTGGGTGTACCCTAGCTTTCAAGTGTTTAAGCATTGTTAGAGGTGTATAAAAATTCCTAAATGCCAATATACTGCAGCACCTAACCACTTAAACACATAAACACATAACAACCTACACACTTAAACACATTTATAAATTTGCCTAATGTCACATCAACTTACTGTTTCTTTAATCCAAAGTTCTTTACATTGGGAAAATGCGGTGGATAACCTAAAAATGTTTTCTCAAAAAATAGAATCACTTCCCGCTACAGATATCATTGTATTACCAGAAATGTTCAATACCGGGTTTTCTATGCAGTCTGAAAAACTTGCGGAAGCTCCTCTTGGCCCCACATTCAATTGGATGAAGCAAGCCGCTGCCAATAAAAACGCCGCAATTGTTGGAAGTGTCATCACTAAAGAAAACAATGCTTTTTATAATCGATTGTATTGGGTAAATCCTGATGGCACTTTTTATACTTACGATAAGCGCCATTTATTTAGGATGGCAGGCGAACACCATCATTTTTCGGCCGGCACGAAAAGGCTTGTTGTTGAATATAAGGGTTTGAAAATAATGCCTTTGATATGTTATGACTTGCGGTTTCCGGTGTGGAGTAGAAATCAAAACAAAGTAAATGCAGATAGAACCCAAAATCAGCCTGAGTTTGATCTTCAAATTTTTGTGGCAAATTGGCCTGCCCCACGAGCGCAAGCTTGGAGCAGCCTTTTAATTGCAAGAGCTATTGAAAACCAATGCTTTGTTATTGGAGTAAACCGAGTAGGTGAAGATGGCAACCAAATTCCATACTCCGGCCATTCTGCTTTAATAGACCCAAAAGGTGAGGTTATTGGAGATTTCGAATCTTTTCAAGATGCATCAATTACTAAAACGATAGACTTGGCTGAGTTAAATGCTTTTAGAGAAAAGTTCCCTGTAGGGTTAGATAGTGATAGGTTTAAAATATATTAAGCCTTTTTAATATTTAAAAGATAAGCAAGACTTCTTCCTGACCCGAATGGTTTTATCAACTCCCAATCTCTTAATTGCTGCAAATCTCTAGTCGCTGTTGCTTTTGAAGCTTTGGTCATATTCCCATATTTTTTTGCAGTCAAACCTCCTTCAAAGCCCTCTGGCTCAGCGTTAAAAAGCTTATTCATAACTTTCTTTTGTCTTTCATTTAATTTATTTCCGTAATTATTAAAAACAAAGGCTTTAAACAAGGTTAAATCAATGATATTTTCAGATATTTTTATGGCTGATTGAATCATCGAATTAAAATAGTTTAGCCAACTATTTACCTCTAAGCTCATTTGAGCTTTGTTTAGCTCCGCATAATATTTTTTTCTAGTAGCTTCAATAGCTGCTGACAAACTAATTGGCAATGCAAAAACAATGGATTGTAATAACACCTTCTCTGATAAAATACGGCCAATTCGTCCATTTCCATCTTCAAACGGATGAATTGACTCAAAATACAAATGCGTCAAAGCAGAGCGAACTGCCGGATTTGATATTGAACTTTCTGAAGCATTAAACCAGGAAATAAATAACCTCATCTCTTCTTCAACTCTAAAAGATGGAGGTGCTTCAAAATGGACTTTTTCTTTGCCTATTGCGCCTGATACAATTTGCATGGGCTCATTTGAACTCCTCCAAACACCGGCATTTATGTATTTATTCCCTTCCATTAAAAGCTTGTGCCACTTTAGTAGCATGCTCTTTGTAAGTTTTTGTGAAAATGTTTTTCTTGCCTCTACCAAGACGTTGGAAATTCCTTTAGCACGCTTATCTCTTACTAAAGGAGAGGTTTTACCCGAAATTCCTAAATTTTTCTTAATTGATGACATTACATCCTCCCTACTCAAAAACTCTCCTTCTATTTCCGAAGTTCTTAATGCCTCTAAAATTAAAAGATCGGCGGTGGTATCACTCTCCGATTTTTGGCTTAATGATGAGAACTTTTCTTCTAAAATACCTAACCTTTTACCCAAAGAAAACGCAGGAATTTGCTTTTCATCATAAATAAAGTTTGGCCAATCTCTTTGTTGCCAATTATAATTCATGAGCCAAAAATACAAATAATCGGCTCAATATATAGTTATTATTTGAGCCGATTAGTAATTTAATCGGCTCATAAGTTTCCAAAAACAATCAAAAACAGATTGTTAATCATTCGCTTTGCCCATAAATATTTGTGGTGAGAACGCGCCTAATTTTACTCAAAATTTAATCTGTGAGAAGGCTTTTATTATTCCTCGGAGTTTCCATTGCATTAATTTCAATTCATTCTTGTACTGAAAAAATTGAGGTTCCCGAGCAGAAATTTAAAGATGGTAGTCCAAAATTGGTGGTAACTTATGAGGTAAATGGAGATACCAAAACAAAACTATCAGCTATTCAGTATTACCAAAACGGACAAATAGAATATCAAGGCAGCTATAATAAAGAAGGCAAAAGAGT
>JAAZVO010000222.1 GCA_018623405.1 Crocinitomicaceae bacterium | reverse complement strand
GAAAAGGTTGAAGAATACAAAAGCGGCAAAAAAGGCCTAATTGGCTTATTTATGGGCGAAGTAATGAAAATGTCTAGAGGAAAGGCTGACCCTAAGAAAGCCAATCAATTACTTAGAGAAAAATTAGAATCATGAAAAAACTTTTGATCTTAATTATTGCTATAGGAACTTTTGCCTGTGGCAATAACAACAACAATATTGTAAAAACCAACACGAAATTATCAGGTGAGTTAACAAATTATAAAGGTGGTGTGGTAGTATTAGAAAGGCTTGAAACCAATCAAATTGTTATGGAAGACACCCTTAATGTAAGCAAATCGGGTGAGTTTGAATATTACCTAAACGCAGATTTTCCATCATTTTATAGAGTAAGGCTAGGTCAAAATAACTTCACAAATTTTATTATTTCTCCAAAAGATCAAGTAACTCTAAAAGCAGGTGCAAATAACTTAGAAGCAACTGTTCAAGTTGATGGTTCATCAGAATCTTCAAGACTACTGAGATTAAATGAATTACTAAGCGCTAGTTATAAAAGCTTAGATTCAATTAGGAAGGTTTTACAGCAGTTTCAAGCTTCAAGAAATGTCCAAGGTTATCAAGCTGCTTATCAGCAACAATTTGCCATTTCAATGAATGCCCAAGAAATAATAAAAGGTTTTATTGATGAAAATCCTGCTTCAATGGCTTCTTTAGCTGCAGTTCAAAACTTAAACCCCGACCAAGATTTTAATTATTATCAAAAAGTAGCTGAAGGTTTAGCTAATTCTGCCGCAGGCTCAAGCTACTATGAAGATTTAAAAGCGAAGGTTGATGCCTATAAAAAACTAGCTGTAGGCTCAGAGGCTCCTGATATTGCATTAGAAAACCCTAATGGTGAAGTGGTAAAGCTTTCATCGTTAAGAGGAAACGTAGTGCTTATTGATTTTTGGGCATCTTGGTGTAAACCTTGCCGAATGGAAAACCCAAACGTAGTAAGAATGTATAAGCAATACAATCCTAAAGGGTTTGAAATTTATGGTGTTTCTTTAGATAAAAGCAGAGATGCATGGTTAAAAGCAATAGAACAAGATGGGCTTACTTGGACACACGTTAGCGACTTGCAATTTTGGCAATCGGCCGGAGCAAAGCTTTACAATGTAACTGCTATTCCAAAAACCTTTTTAATTGATAAAGATGGCACCATTATAGGAAAAGACCTAAGAGGAGCCTCTTTAGAAAGTAAACTAGAAGAAATCTTCAGCCAAGGTTAAGTCTTGATTATCCTAAAGGCCTTTTGCTCATCTTCTAACTTAATAACCAAATAATAGGTTCCTGAAACTTGATTTTGAAGGTCAAAATCTAAAATTTGACCATTAGAAACACCTTTTTCTTGGAAAATCAATTCTCCTCTTAAACCAATTAAACTTAACTCATAATTTAGGTTTAAACTACCTAAATCAACACTTAAAGTGTTTTGGGTTGGAATTGGGAATGCCCTAACAAGTTTTAATAAACTATTTTCAGCAATAGCTCCACAAACATCTATAACCAAGTTAGAGAATACAGAGTCTGAGCATCCGTTTGTAGAGGTATAAGCATATTTGATTGCGTAAATCCCTGAGCCTACATTTGCAGGATTAAAAATGCCATTATTTACATTTAATCCACTATAAATCCCTCCTGATGGATTACCTCCGGTAAATGTGTAGTTACCATCTCCTACGCACAAAGTATCTGAAATAACAAAAGAAACATTAGGTGCTGCTGAAACTATTACACTGCCATTGGCAATGCCATCACAACCATTTCCGCCAGAAACTGTATAGGTATAATTAAATGTGCCTGCACCTAACTTTCTTGGGTTAAAAAACACAGAATCAGTTTGGTTTGCATCCCAATCTACTATCCAGCTTCCACCTGCAGGGTTACCTTGCAGCCCAAACCATTGATCTAAATTATCGCACAAAATGGTTGTTGTATCAACCACATTTACAGACTGACCTCCACCTACGGTAATGTAATTTACTTTTTGGGTAGAATTCTGCCCAAATGTATTAGTAGCTGATAACGAAACTGAATAAGTACCAGGAGTATTGTAAACCACAAATGGATTTTGAGTGGTTAAACTATTGGCATTGCCGCCAGGAAAAGTCCAACTCCACGCAGTTGGAGAGTTTAAAGATAAATCAGTAAAAAATACGGTATCTCCCGCGCAAATATTTGATGAAGAAGCTGAAAAGTCTACAATTGGCGCTGCGCCGGTAGCAGGTAAACAGAAATTTAAGGAATCTGATGTAGTAAAATTACCTCCGGAGCCAAGAATGGTATTAATATCAACAGCCCTAACTTGGAAAGATCCATTTCCATTGGCACAGCAAATACCGTCACCAAAACTATCGTATATCTTAAATTTATAACAACCATTTGGCACGCAATAATTAAAAGTGAAGTTTTGACCTCCAGTAATATCAGTATAGGGTCCACCTTGGTCTAGCACCTTTCCGTTATTATCTACCAACTCCCAAGTAGTTTCAGAACCATAATTATCGGTTTGAAGCGTAACTTCCAATTGATTATTTCCAACTACAATTGCATCTTCTATAAGCATTGTATCGGCTCCAACTGCATTAGAAACTATTAACCTAATGTCGTAATAACCGGTAGCGGTAAAACCAAATTTTGGGTTTTGACTAGTAGATGTTAGTGTTACAGGACCTGAAACCCTCCAATTCCAAGAGCTTGGAACACCAGAACTTAAATCTGATAAAGAGAGTGAATCTGTTAGACAAAGAAAACTCGCAGATTGAGAAAAATTTGCCACAGGGCTAGAAGGCTGTCCGGAAACATTAAACCCTGAACTTGAAAACAATCCTCTACCATGGGTAGCTACAATTACTTCGTTATCTGAAGTTCTCATTTGAAGCATATCTACCCGAACATTAGCCAAACCAGAATTACTAGAAGTCCATGTAGGGTTTGTTGAGGTAAAATTGTCTGTTCCCCAAACACCAACTTCAGTAGCCAAAATAACCTCATCTGCATTTGTTGGGTTAATCATTCCCCACCTTACAGGCATATCGGGCAAATTACCCTCTTTATTAACCCAAGTGCTTCCTCCATTGCCACTATACCAAACAGAGGCCACACCGTAATTAGAAAAAGTTACCAAAATTTCGTTTTCTGAGCTTCCTAACTCAACAGATGAAATTGAGCCATTAGGAAAAGATGATCCGGTGATATTCGAAACTGTATGACTACCATTGGCATTGCTAACTTTAAATAAGCTACCATCTTCAGTTCCAATAAACAAAGTGGTAGAAGTAGTGGTGTAGGGTGAAACATAAAGTGCAGATGCCATGGTTGACATGCCCGAAATAGTTAAAGTGTTTTGGGAAATTGAACCGGATATTCCACTAAACCTGTAGATATCGTTAGTGCCTTTAGCAGAATAAAGAATATCTAAGTTATTGTCGTAGTCTGCAGTGTTTATGAAAGCTCCGGTATTTTGATCGCTCACAATATTTGTAAAAAATGAAGAACCCCCATTGGTTGAAAGGTCGTATGTATTATACACATACGAAGTAATTTGATAAGTAGGGTTGGTTTGATCAATAAAACAAAAAGCACCATCACCACCATTTACTTCAACAGTTGAATTAATTCCTGCAGTATTAAACTGCTGACTTCCATTATCTTGAGAACCTGCTAGAAAATAATTTGTGTTAGCATTAGGATGAATTGCGCAAGCATAAAATTGGGTTATGTTATAATCATTATTTCTAGCACTAATAACATTTGAGGTAGCAGCAGAGGATAGGTTATTTGTATAGAAAACACCGCCATCTGTGCCAAAAAGCACTTCGTTTGATTGACCTGATTTAAAAACTATTGCATGTTGGTCAGCATGTACATAGCTATAGTTTTTTGAACCCATATTAGGGTTATTGCTCCATTTAGAAATTTGACTCCATGTAGAACCGCCATTTGTGGTCATATGTAAGTTTATACCTCCTGCAATAACTCTTTCTCTATTGTTGGGATCAACTCCTAAAATAAGATCATAAAAAGCTTGACCTCTCGTAAAATCTGTTGAAGGGATTCCATTATCATCATCATTAGGCTCAGACATTAAGTTCCATGTGCTACCTTTATTGGTGGTTCTTAAAACTTCAAAAAGCTGATTTTGATCTTCAACCAAAGCATAAACATAATTGGCATCGCTTGGGGCACATGCCACTTCTACCCTACCATAATCTGTTGAAACACTTGAAGCTCTTGAAACAGTCCATGTAGTACCATTATCAGAGTAAAGAATTCTTCCTCCTCCTCTATCATTACCACCGTAAATAGATCTTCTTGTGCCAACCCAAATTCTGTTATCTGCGGCTAACTCAATATCAGAGGGTGTAAAGTTGAAAGATTCATTTGGCACACTTGGCAATACTTGACTCCAAGAAGTTCCGCCATTTGTTGAACGTTGCAGGCCTGCATCGGCAGAGCCGTGAAAAGAACCATTATAGTAAATTGCATCTACGGCTGCATAAACCACGGAACTTCCACCCTCATTTCTTACAACAATGTCGTTGATGTAATAAAATCCCGTTGTTGATGATAACCTTGTCCATGAGGTTCCGCCATTTGTAGATTTCCAAATTCCACCACCTCTAGAAGCCCTCGCATAACTTTCACCTGTACCCACGTACATAATTTGGG
>JAAZVO010000033.1 GCA_018623405.1 Crocinitomicaceae bacterium | reverse complement strand
TGGCCATTGTAAATATCAATTACATTAAAATTGAGTTTTATTGAATTAGCAAAAATTAAGGTATCGGGTTTACCAATAACAATGGTGTTTTCTCTAATTAGTACATCCTCAAAATCTAAACTGGCATAAGGAAACGAGGAGTAAATAGAGAACTTTACATTTTTTACTTCTACTTCAGAAGCTAAACTTTTGTTGAGGTTGGTAATAACAACCTGTTTAACAATGGCATCGTATTTTAACACAAACCAATACCCACCGGCAAAGCCGATAATTAAAAAGATGCCAAGAAAAATTAGAAATTTCTTATACCAAGCCATAATTAAGACGCTAAAGTATTAACGTAATAGGCAGGTATTATTTTAAAATCATTTTAACTTTAAACAAGAAGAGATTAATAATTTCAAAAATTATTCTTTTGAAAATAGTAGGGTTGTTCCAAAATCATCTTCCAATTTGATTTCAGTGTTGGTTAATTTGAGAATATTGTACTCTACCTCCTCCACGCCAGATTGGTCTTTAACTTTTAACTCCTTCTTATTATTTGAAAAGCTCCATTTTTTTATTGTCAAGTTTGTAGGGGATGGGATTGTATTATAATATAGTGCTTGTTGAGAATATGACTTCCCTTAATTCAATTTAATAGAAGTTAAAGCAAATTTTTCTTTCAATTCATTATCGCCTTCAAACTCCCATTCTACATTTTCTTTTTTTAAATATGATTCAAAAATAAAGGTGTCTTTAGGGGGATTGTAAAAAGAAAATTTAAAAAAACCTGAGCTATCTAAAATTTCATGGGTAGCAATATTACTCACTTCTTTTAGTGTCCACTTTCCTACCAATCTTTGTTTTTTTGATTTTAAAGTAAGGCCTTCATTTTCTTCATATTTGCCGCAACTAATGCTTACAAATAGCAAAATATAGACAAGAGGAAAAAATATTACTTTGAAAAGTTTTTTAATTATTCGATGAGATTTTCATTAAAAACCCAACTTCTTTCTGGGTTAAAAAACGCCATTTACCTCTTGTAAGTGCATTTTTGGTTAGCCCTGCAAATGAAATTCGGTCAAGTTTTTTTACCCTAAAGCCAAGGTGCTCCATCATTCTTCTAACTATTCGATTTTTTCCGGAATGGAGTTCAAGAATTACCTTCTTTTTGGTGTCAACCTTAGGGTCTAAATAGGCATTGTCAACTTTGGTAAAACCATCTTCCAATTCGAATCCGGTTTTTAGTTTCTCAATTTGTTCGGGTTTAATAACCTTATCTACTTCTACAGCATAGGTTTTTTTGATGCCAAATCGAGGGTGGGTTAATTTTTTGGCTAAAGCCCCATCATTGGTTAGCACTAAAAGCCCTGTGGTGTCACGGTCTAAACGACCAACAGGGTAAACCCTTTCTTTTACTTTTCCACCAAGCAAATCAATTACTGTTAATCTACTTCTTTCGTCAGAAACTGTGGTAATTGTATTTTTTGGCTTATTCATTAAGATGTAAACGTTCTTTTCGTTTCGCAGTTTTTCACCTGCATAGCGTACAACATCATTTGGCATTACCTTAGTGCCAAGTTCGGTTACTACTTTTCCGTTTATTGAAATTAATCCATCGGTTATCAATTTATCTGCATCTCTTCTTGAGCAGATACCTGCATTTGCGATGTATTTATTTAGTCTTACTTCCTGTTTTTCCGGGGCTTCAAATTTCCCGAAAGATTTTTTGGTAAATTTTCGTTTTCCGCTAAACTTAAAATCTCGTTTAAATGGTCTTTTCTCACGAGGCTCATCTCCATTATCATTTCTTTTATCGCGGCTAAAAGGACGAGTTCTTTTAGAAGGTGCTCTTCTCTCTGAAGAGTTATATGTGTTAGGTTTATTCCTTCTTGGTTTTCCAGGTTTTTGCATTGTGCAAAGGTACTGCTATTTTATGGCTGTATTGCACCCTCAAAATGTTTGATATTAGGGTTTTTTGTTCCTACTACAATTATTACATCAAAACGTGCATCTAGATCTATTTCTTTAGACTCTATGTAGTGAGAAGCTGTTTCAATTAAGAGGTTTTCCTTGTATCTTGAAATAGTTTCTTCTCCTTCAACAAAATCTTCGTTTCGCCTTGTACGGACTTCAAAAAACACTATTTCATTTTTAAAAGTGGTAATTAGGTCTATTTCTCCTTTTTGGAATCGGTAATTCGTATCAATAACCTCATACCCTAAATTAGTGAGATATTTTGCGGCTACTCGCTCGCCCCAATTGCCATATTCAATGTGTTTTGCCATTCAAGTACATTATTTCAACTTTGGATTTTGATATTTTAATTTTACTATTTTCCCCAAATACCAAAGGCCAATTACCTGGAATATGCCCAGACGAAATGTTTAATGCTACTGGCTTTTTGTAATTACTGAAAAAAGCATTTAGTACATCAAGAATTGATTGATTGGGAAACCAGTTATTTGTGTCTTTAATTGATGAAAAGCCTCCTAATATTACCCCTTGAACTCGTTCGAAAACTTCAGCCCTTTTTAGGTTATTCAACATCCTGTCAACGGCATACATTTCTTCTCCCACCTCTTCCAAAAACAATATTTTTTCGTTCCAAAAGTTTTTATTGATGTTTCCTAGGTTACCATGCACAATGTTAAGGTTGCCTCCCACAATTTCTCCAACCATAAACCCCTCTTTATTATCTTCATTTCCACTGAATTCAAAAGCTGATTTTGTTCCAAAAAGCAACTGTTTTGTCTCTTCAATTGCTTCGGCTCTTGATGCATCATAGTTAATTTCTAAAGGCATAGTTCCATGCAAACTCGCCAGGTTTAGTTGGTTTAGTTTTATATGAAAGTAGGTAATGTCGCTGTAGCCAATTATCCATTTCGGGTTGGTAATAAGTGGTTCAAAATCTAGTTCGTCAATAATTCTTACAGAACCATATCCACCTCTGCTCATAAAAATTGCTTTTGCCGATTGATCGTTTATGGCTTGCTGAACATCACTCTTTCTTTGGTTATCGTTACCTCCAAAGCCACCATTTTTTTGGTAAACGTTTTTACCAGTTTTAACTTTTAGTCCCCAAGAGGTTAAAATTTCAATTGCTTCATCTATGCCTTTTTCAGGGAGGGCTTTTGCCGGAGTTACTATCCAAACAGTATCTCCTTTATTTAAATTGGAAGGTGAATTCATAGGTGTAAAAGGCTGCTTATCTTTGCCACTTCAAAAATCAGAAACTTATTTAGAATGGCAAACCCACAAAAGTTTTTAGTTACCTCTGCTTTACCTTATGCCAATGGTCCGTTGCATTTAGGACATGTTGCAGGAGCCTACCTGCCTGCTGATATTTTTGTTAGATATTTAAGGCAACAGGGAGACGATGTAATTTTTATTTGTGGGTCTGATGAGCATGGAGCAGCAATAACCATTAAAGCCAAAAAAGAAAACTCAACACCACAAGCAGTAGTAGATGAATTTCATGAATTAAATAAGCAAACCTTTCAAAAGTTTGGTATTGAGTTCGATTTGTATGATAGAACGTCATCAGAACATCACCATAAAACTGCGCAAGACTTTTTCTTGAATTTATATGAAAAAGGAGTTTTTGAAAAAGAAGAATCTGCTCAATTTTTTGATGAAGAACATCAACAGTTTTTGGCTGATAGGTATGTGATGGGAACTTGCCCCAAATGCAGCCATGATAAGGCTTATGGTGACCAATGCGAGAAGTGCGGCTCAAGTTTGAGCCCTTCAGAGTTAATTAACCCCATTTCAACCCTTAGCGGAAAGCCACCGGTAATGAAAGAAACCTACCATTGGTATTTACCTATGCAAAAGCACGAAGCATGGTTAAGAGATTGGATTGAAAATGGAAAGCTAGAAGGCGTTCAACAACATGACCCAAAAAAGTGGAAACCTCAAGTTTTAGGACAATGTAAAAGCTGGGTTGATGGTGGTTTGCAGCCTCGTGCCATGACAAGAGATTTAGATTGGGGAGTAAAAGTTCCACTTGAAGGTGCAGATGGAAAAGTATTATATGTTTGGTTAGATGCGCCAATTGGCTACATATCTGCCACCAAAAAATTAGGCGAACAAAAAGGGTTTGATGGTGAAGCTCTATGGAAAGAAAATGATAGGAAATTAGTTCATTTCATAGGTAAAGACAATATTGTTTTTCACTGTATAATTTTCCCAATACTTCTAAAGTTACACGGAGGTTATAATCTTCCGGATAATGTTCCGGCCAATGAGTTTTTAAACTTAGAAGGCGATAAACTTTCTACTTCAAGAAATTGGGCTGTTTGGTTGCATGAATATTTAGAAGATTTCCCCGGTAAAGAAGATGAATTAAGATATGTTTTAACTTCCATATTGCCCGAATACCGCGATAGCGAGTTTACTTGGAAAGATTACCAAGCTAGGGTAAATAATGAGTTGGTTGCCATACTCGGAAACTTTGTGAATAGGGCCTTGGTATTAACTCATAAATACTTTGAAGGTAAAGTACCTGCGGCAGGTGCCCAAAACAAAGAAATTGTTGAAGCAATTGGTGTTGCTTATTCTGAAGTTGATGCAGGCATACGAAGCTACAATTTTAGGCAGGCCTTAACAGAAGCAATGAAGGTGGCCAGGTTAGGAAATAAGTTTTTGGCTGATACCGAACCATGGAAATTAATTAAATCTGATGAAACCAAAACGGGTGAGATTTTAAATATTTCACTACAAATAGCTGCTCATTTAGGAAATATTATTCAACCGTTTTTACCCAATACAGCAAAGAAATTGCTTGGGTTTTTAGGTTTAGATGCGAATGCTATTTGTAGAAATGCTTTTGAGGTTTTAAAGGCAGGTGAAACTATAGAAAAGCCAAGTTTATTATTTCAAAAGATTGAAGATGAAGTAGTAGAAAAGCAAATTGAAAAACTGAACGCCTCAAAAGCAGTTCAAAATACAGTGAACTTTAAAGAGAATACTAGTTTTGACAACTTCCAACTTATGGATATGAAGTTAGCAACCATAAAGGCAGCAGAAAAGGTAAAAAAGGCTGATAAGTTACTTCAATTAAAATTGGATGTAGGTGGAGTAGAAAAAACCGTTGTTTCAGGTATTGCCCAACACTACTCTCCTGATGAGGTGATAGGGAAAACCGTTTTGTACCTTTCCAATTTAGAACCCCGAAAAATAAGGGGAGTAGTTTCAGAAGGTATGATTTTAATGGCTGAAAATGCAGAAGGAGCATTAAGTTTTATGGTTCCCGAAAAAGACTTTGAAAGCGGAGGAGAAGTTAGGTAATTCTTATCATTTTTGCTTCAGAGAAAGAGAGTTTTACGCTAGTGTTTAGGTTAAATTCAAGTGAAGAAACCCAGTCCCATTTGATTTTATCGTTTTCAATTTCATATTCCCAAAACTGACCAGCAAACTGCTTTTTGATGATTGTAAATTCTATTCCATTTTTTGATTCTAATAGGCTTTCTGGGCGAATGAACAAGCCATCCTCAATTTGATTCAAAGGTCCAAAGAAATACGCAGATTCTTTGGTTTTAGGGTTTTTGTAAAGTCTTTCTGGCGCTCCCTCATCCCTAATTTCTCCGTTATGGAAAAACATAATCCTATCTGCATTTCTCAAAGCATCAATTGGATGGTGGGTAACAGTAATTGAAGTTATTTTTTCTTCACGCAAAAGATCATTTACCAAGCCTTGAGTTTTTTCTTGGGTTTGAAAATCCAAATGTGCAAATGGTTCGTCTAACAGGAGCACTTTAGGAGGTAAAGCTAGAGCTCGAGCAATTGCTACTCTTTGCTTTTCTCCGCCGGAAAGTTCTTTAGGTAATTTTTCAAAAAGATGGGTAATTTCTAAAATGCTACCCAATTGTTTTGCTCTTTGGCTTTTTTGTTTGGCTGTATAATAATCTAGATGGTGAATAATGTTTTCAAAAATGGTATGATTTGCCATTAGCTTAAACTCCTGATTTACGAGTTTAATTTCTTCATGACCGGGAACAAGGCTAAACTTTGGTCCAAAAACCCTTTCATTTCCGAGCCGAATAGTTCCTGCAGTTGGTTCTAAAAGGCCTGCAATAATCTTTAGCAATGTGCTTTTACCTTGTCCGCTTTTGCCACAGAGATAAAGTTGTTCTCCTTTATTTACTTGAAAACGAACTTTTTTGATGAGTAAATTCCTTTTACCGGGATATTTAAAATTTACTGAGTTAACTTTTAACATTATGCTCCAAATCTAGGTGGTTCAAATTACAAAACATAGCAATCAATATCCAATTAGAAAATTTTCATTTTACTTAAATACTAAGTTTTAGACTGCAAAAATTATTATAAAGTTACTTTAGTAAGTGTACTTTATACACTTAGTCTGATTTAATTATATTTGCGAAGACAAAATTTAAAAAGCATGATTACTAAAAAATACTTAAAATCAAAACCATTGTGTAAGGTAACTTTTACTGTTAACCCTAATGAGCACGAAAATGCCTCTTCAATTTATTTAGCTGGCGACTTTAATAATTGGGATAAAAAAGCTTCACCATTAAAGAAAACCAAAGCTGGAAAATTTAGCACCACAATAGACTTAGAACCTAAAAGAAGTTATGAGTTTAGATATCTAATTGATGGTAAAAAGTGGGAAAATGATTGGAATGCTGATGATTATGTTCCAAGCAGGGTAAGCTTTGAAGAAAATTCTGTTGTATCTCTTTAATTTTTAAGAAACTTGAATAACTAAAAAAGGGTTTGTACAGACCCTTTTTTTTATGTCTTTAAATGCCTTCTATTTTTCTATTTTTACAGCCTTAATTTCATGAGAAGCTAACTAGCTGAATTTCTTGATGTTTTGAAGAATCATTAACAATTTGTTTAGTTAGTTTATTATTCGGTCCCGTAGTTCAATGGATAGAATAGAAGTTTCCTAAACTTTTGATCTAGGTTCGATTCCTAGCGGGACTACAAATAAACCCCTCATTTTGAGGGGTTTATTTTTGATATCTCTTTTCTTCAAAATTTATTTTTCCGTTTTTTCCTTTCGAAAGAAAAGTGGTACAATGCGTACCATAACTTGCTGAAGAAATAAATATTGAAGAAACCAATCTTTCTATTTCAAGTGGTAGCCCTGTAGATGGCAGTTCTTCAATAAGGGATTTTTCCTCATCTAGCATCATTCTAAAAAGCGCACTTTTATCTAATTTTTTATTTTCAATAATTGAAGAAAACAACCTTTTACCTTTATTTACTTTAAACCATGGTGTATTTAAAAAAGCATTGCTTAATCCGTAAACACCCTTTTGTAGCTCTTGATTTTGTTTTTGAATAGAAGAGAAGTAGAAAACCTTATTTTCAATCGAATAAACCAGGTTAAATGGACCAAAATCAGCTGCTTTATCTAACAAAAATTTATGCGCTTCATCAATTGATTTTCTTTTCCCGATCAATTCTGGAATTAAATCACCTCTAGATCTTTCACCTCCAAATTTTTGGTTTAAGTCTCTGTAATTGGTAACCACACCCCAATCTCCAACAGAGTTGTAGCCAAGCCAAGTGCCTCCTTTTTCAAAATCTTTCCCTGCATACAAGTCAATGTCTTCCCATTGATGAGGTTTTGTAGATTTTCGATTAAAAAATTCATCCCTGTTTTCAATTAAAATAATAGGAAATTGAGGGTTTTCATCCACGGCTAAAAACAAAGTACACATCTAAATTTTCATTGGTTATTGTTAACAATATCGTGTTTAATCCTTTCACCATTTACCCAAAACTAGGCAGCATTCTCAAATTAGCTTTGTTTGTTTAAGTAATTTGAGGGCAATCAAAACATATTTGCTGTTAATTGCCATTGCATGCAGCGGCATAGCAAATGGTCAAGGTACGTATTTAGACTATGCATTAACAAGTCCAATTTGCACCTCCTCAACAGGAAAAATTGAAATTACCAACATAAAAACATCACCACCTCCATTTAGCTTTTCTATTGATGGAACAAACTTTCGTTCGGGGTTAACTTTTGATAGTTTGGTAGGAGGGTTTTTTGCAATAACCATAAAAGATGGTTTTGGGTTTACAGAAGTAGAGTATGTTCAGCTAGATACAGTTCAGCAAAACCCAAAAATGGAACTTACAGTACAAAACCCAACTTGTGAGTTTAGTGGAGGTTCAATAGAAATTACAAATGTTATAAATGGTTTAGCCCCATTTAAATTTTTTTTTAATGGCGATGAAACATCAAATCAAGTTTTTAATGATTTAGGTGCAGGGTTTTATCAAATTAGAGTAATTGATAGTTTAGGTTGTGAAAAAGAGCAAGGGGCTGAGTTAGTGGATCAATGCATTATCCCGTCTGAAGGTTTTTCACCAAACGGAGATGGTATAAACGATGTTTGGACCATCACAAGAATTGAGCAATTTCCTGAAGCAGAAATTGCTGTTTTTAATAGATACGGACAAAGGGTGTTTAATAGCACAGGGTATGCAGAACCGTGGGATGGCACTTCACTAGGTATGAATTTACCTATTGGCCCTTATTATTATGAAATTAAACTAAACAACCCATCTGGCGAATCGCAACTTTATACCGGCAGCGTAGCCATAGTAAAATGAAAAGGTTAATTACCATAGGGTTGTTTTTTGTTTCATTTTTTGCAAATGCACAAAGTGTACCTCTATACACACAAAACTTGTTCAACAGGTTTGCTATTAATCCGGCTACTGCAGGTTTAGAAAATTGCCCCGATTTTAGATTTGGCCATCGCAGGCAATGGATAGGAATTGATGGAGCTCCGGTTACAAGCTTTTTTACGTTTAATACAGGCTTTAGTAAAAATGATGCAAGCTACCGGTCTTTTCATGGTGTGGGTGCCAGATTTTTAAATGATCAAGCTGGTCCATTTTCAGCTACCTCTTTTCATTTAGCTTATGCCTTTCATTTAAAAGTTAGGCGAGAAGCCTCCATATCATTTGGTAGTTTTCTTGGTCTCAGAAATTACTCCTATAATGGCAGTGGAATCTACACTCCGTTATTTGACCCTGTTGTAAATCAAACATCCAACCTTTTTATTTATCCTGAAATAGATCCGGGAATTTATTATTACTCTCCAAAAAACTTTATTGGCTTATCTGTAGTAAACCTTATTCCTTTTCAATTAAGCTCTGGTGGTGAGCAAATTGGTTCTCCTTCACCAAACACCAAACATTTTATTCTTCATGTAGGCCAAATTATCGATGCATCAGGTTATTACTACACTTTTGTTCCGAATATAATGGTGAGGTATGCGCCAAGCGGTGTTCCTGAAATTGATTTGAATTTTATGTGGTACATCGATAATGATTTTGCATTGGGTGCTACCTATCGAAATCCAACAGGGGTTTCATTTATTGCTGAAGCTAAGTTTTTACAAAGGTTTAGATTTGGCTATGCCTTTGATTATGGGGTTTTGGGGCCTTCTGGAGCTGCTCCATACACCCATGAAGTTATGTTAAGTTTCTTGGCTTGTAAAGACAAAGAAGACCTCGATAAGAAACCTTTATGTCCTGCTTATAAATGAGTTTTAAGAAGTTGCAGTTAACATATATTTGTAGGTTATATAAAATTGTACGATTTTCACCCAATTTTAGGGTGCACATTGCCAGTTTGAGGAATAAAGTAAAAAATATAGCTTCTCCAAGTCTGTTAATATTTAAAGCGGTTCTTTTTATTGCTTTAATATTCTCATTTTCCAACCTGAGTGCAACCCATTTAGCAGGGGGAGAGATTTTATACCGTTGTGTTGGTAAACAAGGTAGCAGCTTCTTGTATGAAGTAAAAGTGGTTACCTATAGAGATTGTGGTTCTTCTTTTGATCCTAATGGAACCAATGTTTTAAATGACTTAAATAGCAGCCATACCACAGGAGGTGTTCCAAATTTAACTGTATCAAATGGATGTGGGTTTACAAACCCAACTTCAAATTATACAGGCACACCCTCAAATTCTTACAGCTTCAAATTAATAAATTTTGGAGGTACTGAAGTTACGCAAACATGTACTTCTAGCCCTACTACCTGCCAAGGTGGTTCATTGCCAGGCATTGAAAAGTTTGAATATGTGGACACTTTAGCATTAGATTCTGGATGCTCTAGTTGGAGGTTGAATTTTTTTGAAGTTAATAGAAATACTGCGGTAAACATTGCTAGTTTAAGTAGCGAAGCATTTTATGTGGATGCCTTGGTTTCTACTGATGGTGTAAGTTGTAACGAGTCTCCCGAATTTATTGCTGATCCAACTGCGTTTTATTGCCAAAATGATACAGTTTTTTATAGCTACAATTGTGTTGATGCTGATAACGACAGTTTAAGGTTTGAACTAATTAGTGCTAGGGGAGCTTTGCAAAATTTCTTCCCAACAAGGTTTATTAACCCTATTGATCTTACCAACCAATACAACTCTGGCTTTACAGGCACAAAACCTATTAATACCATGTTTTTTCAGGGCACAAGTTCTTATATAAATAGGTCAACGGGAGATATAAGCTTCGCGCCAAACACCCAAGGGGAATTTGTACTAGTTGTAAAAGTTACTGAGTATGATAGGGCATCTGGCGTTGAAAAAGGATATATCGTAAGGGACTTTCAAATAACAATTGCCTCTCCGGGAGTTTGTGCTTCCAACTCCCCTCCAAGTATTGCTTCTCCGGGGGTTTTCAATATAACAGGACTAGCCAACAAAATTGATTCAAATACTATTTCAACAACCCCATCCAATGATACTTTGTGCTTTTCATTCACGATGAAGGATAATGTGAATTCAAGTGACTCCATTTATTTTAATTCAAATATTGCTTCTGTATTGGGTAATGGTGCTTTTTTAACATCAACAGGAAGTAATCCTGCAACAGGAACCATATGTTGGCCACTTAATGGAATTTCTCAATTACCTAATCCACGTCAATTAACAATAACCGGTATTGATGATGGTTGCCCCTTTGGTCGTCAATCTCCATTTAGGGTAGATATTAATGTTAATAGTGCAGTGGCGGCAGGTGGTTTTACTCAAGTTGATGAATCATGCCCAGGTATTGGTGATGGTTTTTTAATTGCTATACCATCAGGAGGATTAGGCCCATTTACCTTTCAATGGTATAAGGGCTTAAATTCTACTACCGCAATTGCTGGGGTAACCTCAGATTCATTCCCAAGTCCCGAGTCTGGTCAACCTTACAGGTACCGAGTTACAGACCAAGCTACTGGTGTTATCTCATCATTTTCTAATTACGGTTTTTATCTTGCAAATGCAGGAATTTCAATTGATAACGATACCATATTAAGGCCAAACTGCCGTGATGTTTGCGGAACCGAAATTGAAATTTTTAATATTGTGGGCGGTGCTGTTTCTCCTGATACCGTTACTTCTTACGGTTTTCAGTGGCGAGATGCATCAAATAATTTGGTTGATACTACAAATCACCCTATGGGATTATGTCCGGGAGCATATACCGTGAGGTTAGAAGATGATAATGGTTGCGACACAACTTTTAGTTACTTTTTAAGCACCCCTGCTACCTTCGAGGCAACCTTTACAGATTCTACAGATGTTTTTTGTAGGGGAGAAAGCACGGGTTCTTTAACGCTTGCCGGCGTGGAGGCCACTTGCGGGATATTAGAAAATGTTTGTGCGCCTGCAGATTTAACTTCTGATACTATTGAAATAGGTTCTTTAACCTTTAACTTTAATGCTTTCCCATCTGCATTTCCAAATGGGTCACAAAAAACTAGGCAACAATTCTTATACAGAGCTTCAGATTTAACTGCCATCGGAATGAAATCAGGAAAAATATCAGCTATTGATTTTTTCATTTCAGGCTTTCCACCAACTATTGCTTCATATTCAATCGGTATGACCTGCACCACAAGCGATTCTTTAAACGACTGGGCACCTGGGGTAAATACTGTTTATGACTCAAAAACAACGTCAGGTTCTAATGGGCAATGGACAACCTTAAGCTTTGATAGGGCTTTTCAATGGGATGGCGTTTCTAATGTTATTGTGGAATTATGTACTGAGTTAACAGGAACTTCAGTAAACGTTCCTACAAGAATGTCAACAACAAGTTATCCTTCTTCATTAACCTATTCAAGCGATTCTACTAATGCGTGTGGTTCAAATCTTATTAGTCCTAGCAATATTACAATTGGTGGAACTCCTTACACGGTAAATAACTTCCAGAGACCCGATATAATTTTTAGATATTGTGAGGTGAACTACACCTTCAATTGGACACATGATGGTGCTTTAACGGATTCTATTGCAAACAATCTTGCTGCCGGAACTTATGAAGGTATAGTAACCAATCAAGACGGTTGTAAAGACACCGCTATTGCTACCATAGAGCAGCCCGACTCAACCTTTAGGTTTATTTTCTCAGACTCTATTCCGTTAGTTTGTTTTGGCGACACAAACGGCCAAATGACAGTTACTCCTCTGCATGGCCAAGGGCCTTATAACTACAGTTGGAATCCAAACGTTTTAATTTCTCCATCTGCAGATAGTACTGCAATAAATCTGCGCTCAGGGATTGATTATGCTGTTCAAGTTACAGATTCGAATAGTTGCGTTGCTAGAGATACCATTAGTATCGGAGAAAGAGATCAAATTGACCCAACACATACCATTATTCAAAACATTGTTTGTGCAGGTGATACCGCAGGCAGGGTACAAATAAATACAACTAATGGAACTGGCCCGTTTCATTATCAATGGAGTCCTCAAGTAATTTATTTGGGTGCAGATAGTAGCATAGGAACCAATATTAAAGGTGGAACTACTTACCGGGTAACTGTTACCGATGCAAATGGTTGTATTGATTCAACCAGCTTTGCACTACCGGCACCGCTTGGAATAGTACCAACTCAAGTTATTGAAATTGATCAACCATGTTTTGGAGATACCATTGGTGTAGCTGCAATTATTCCAACCAATGGTTTAGGCCCTTATAATTATACATGGCCTTCTGGAGTTATTCATATTGATAATGGGGATAGCTCTAGAGCAACCAATTTAAGGGCAAATATTAATTATAAAGTATATGTTACAGATGCCAACACTTGTTTAGATTCTATTATCGTTAATGTGGATGAACCACCATTACTTACTGCAAGTTTTGTTGACTCAACTGATGCGCTATGTTTTGGGGCAGCCAATGGAACAGCAAGGTTGACGATTGGAGGCGGTACAACACCTTACAATTATAATTGGGAACATAACGCAACTGTAAATGATAGTACTGCAAATAATTTACCTGCAGGATTATGGACCGTTGTTGTTACAGATAATAATGGGTGCCAAGCAGAAGATTCTGTAAATATTGGACAGCCAGGAGCATCTATGATTGCAACAATCAACTTTATTGAAAATGTAAGTTGTTTTAACCTAACCGATGGTAGTATTGGTGCTCAGGTAACCGGTGGTACTCGTCCATATAATTATTCATGGAATGGCGCCCCAGCAAACCAAACAGATTCAATTTTAATCAATCAAGGTGCCGGCCAATATATTGTTAGTGTAACCGATGCTCAAGGTTGCTCGTTTTCAGATACTGCAAATATTACCCAACCAAATCAGCTCCAAGTTTCCATAGCCGAAGTGCAGCAGCCTAGCTGTTTTGGTTTCACCGATGGGTTGATAAGAGTAACACCAAGTGGTGGAACAAAACCTTATACATATCAATGGAATGACCCTGCCAATCAAACAGATTCAATTGCAAATGGGTTGTTAGGTTCAGTAGCTGGTATAACCTATAAAGTTGTGCTAAGGGATTCCGCAAATAGGTGTGCAGACTCCGCCACTCAAACTATAGTTTCTCCAACTCAATTATCAATTACAAAAGCTGATAGTACCAATATTTTATGTTTTGATCAATCAACAGGAGGTGCAAGGGTTATTGCTTCTAATGGAACAGCTCCCTATCGATATTCTTGGACTCCAATGGGTTCAACCGATTCATTGATAAATAATGTTACATCAGGGAATTATAAGGTAGTAGTTTTAGATACAAATAATTGTACTGATAGTGTAACCTTTAACCTTCAACAGCCTGATTCTTCTATCTATGGATTCTTTTTTAATGTGGATAGCGTTACTTGTAATGGGTTAACAGATGGGTCTGCTACATTCAGCGCTCGAGGAGGAACCCCCCCATACAATTATACTTGGTCTGCAGGTTCAGGAGTGGGTAACCCAACAGATTCAATTACCAATAATTTAGGTGCAGGAGCAATAAGAATTACCGTAACAGATGCAAATGCTTGCCCTCAAATATTAGATACAGCAAATATTGCAGAGCCAACTCCTATTATTGCTTCCATAGTAAGAACAACACCTGCAGGATGTAATGGTGCTTCGAATGGAACAGCCACAGTAAGAGCATCAGGAGGTTTTGGAAGTTTTGTTTACGATTGGTCATCAGGTACTGGTGGTTTAAATGATACAACAACCACAGGTTTATCCGCAGGGCCTATTTCTGTAACGGTGCGTTCAGCAAACGATACTACCTGTAAAGTAACCGTGGGCGATGTAATTGTAGATAATCAGCCAATAGGATTAGTAGTTGATAGTGTAAAGAATATTTCTTGTAATGGGTTGCCTGACGGTTTTATTGCTGTGCATGGAACCGGAGGGTATGGAGTTTATGTTTACAGTTGGAGTCATAACGGAGCCCTATCAGATTCAAGTGCCTCAAATCTTTTTGCCGGATCTTATACCATAAATGTAACTGATACTGGAGGATGTCCTTCAGCAGATACAACAATTAATTTAACTCAACCGTTGGCTCTTTCCTTATCAAAAGTGGATAGTACAAATGTTTCTTGTTTCGGAAATAACGATGGTAAGGCAAGAATTTCAGTTTCCGGTGGAACCCCAAACTATTCTTTTAGTTGGTCAACAACTCCAGTTCAAACCAATGATTCGGCCATTAATTTAACTGCAGGAACCTATAAAGTAGTAGTAACAGATAACAACGCATGCTCAGATAGTTTACAGTTTAATATAGAGCAACCTACAGCAAGTATATTAACTACCACAACTGTTTTAAATAATGCTAGTTGTTTTGGCTTTTCTGATGGTTCCGCCAAGGTTTCACCCTCTGGAGGCTCAACGCCATATAATTACAATTGGAGCCACAACATTACTTTGAATGACTCTGTGGCAACAGGGTTAGATTCAGGCAGGTATGTTGTAGAAGTAACCGATGCAAACGGTTGTTCTGCAGGTTTAGATACAATAATTGTTACAGAACCTCAATCTATAACAGCAGTGTTACAAATAGATAGCAATGTTTCCTGCTTTGGTTTTAGCGATGGCGGAATGTCTGTGTCTGTAACCGGTGGAGGGACACCACCTTACAGATATTTATGGAGTGGAGGAACCCCGCCTTTAAACGACTCAATTATTACCGGGTTAGCAGCAGGAGGGTATGCTGTAACAGTTACAGACACAAATAACTGTTTTGTGGTTTTAACAGATACAATTGTACAGCCTACTCAATTGGTTACCTCTTTAACTGCACCTCCAATTATTCCTGGTTTTTCTTATATCGGTGAAAGAAATGGTCAATACGTATATTTTAGTGCATCTTTTTTAACTTGGGATGTAGCCAGGCAAACCTGTTTAAATGTTGGAGGTGACTTATTGGTCATTAAAGATACCGCGGATAATAATTATTTCAGCAGCATCTTTCCTGCTAGCTCATGGATTGGTTTATATCAAGATACCACAGCTCCAAGCTATTCAGAGCCTGCCGGTGGTTGGTTTTGGGTAGATGGAACACCATTAACCTTTAGCAATTGGAATGTAGGAGAGCCTAATCAATTTTTTGGTTCAGCAAATCCTGAAAATCATGGTCAATTTGTAGGTTCAGGCTTTTGGAATGACATTCCCGGAACAGATACTTATCAATTTGGGATGGTAATTAATAAGGGTGGATTTGAATCTCAAAATGCATCTTGTAATGGGTTAAATGATGGTTTTGCGTCATATAAAGCAGGTGGAGGTGTTCCGCCATATTCTTATACATGGAGTAATGGTGACTTAGACTCTCTAGCACAAAATCTAGATTCTGGAATTTATGTAGTTACAATTACAGACGCCAATAATTGTGTTTTGACTGATACCGCAATAATTACAGAACCAGAGGTCTTAAATGCTACAATTGCTGATAGCACAGATGAAAGTTGCGTAGGCGCCAATGATGGCTCAGCGCGAGTAGTTTGGACAGGTGGTAACGGAAATGTTAGTTTCTTATGGAGTAACGGAGATTTAGATTCAACAGCAGAAAATTTAACCGCCGGCAGTTATGGGGTTAGAGTTCAAGACTTTAAAGGTTGTAAGGATTCTGTTACTGTTTCAATAGGCGCTGC
>JAAZVO010000032.1 GCA_018623405.1 Crocinitomicaceae bacterium | reverse complement strand
GGGGAAAACCATTTCCTCCATAAATACTCCAATTTACATCTCCTGTAAAGTAAAACATGGTATCTGCTGTATTAAAAACTGAGTCATCAGCAGAAAAACTGTAAGCATTATTACTTCCTAACTCCAAATTAAAACCATTCACTGAAACCAACCCGGCAGAAACTAAAAACCTATCATCATCAAAAAATGTAGCTACACCTTGAGCGAATTTATTTTGAACCTTATTACCCAAATCATCGGCTTCATAGGAATACTGATTGATGGCATATACGCAACCATCAGCATCATCGAAAGTAATGTGCCCTTCAAGCGGATTAAAATCATCAAAAACTATTTCTATTGTTTCTTCTGTTGAACCTGCCCCGCTTTTTCCACTTACAGAAAGAGTTACTACATAGGTGCCGGATTTTAAATATCTGTGTATTGGTGAGGCATCAACAGATGTGTTTCCATCACCAAAAGCCCATTGATAACCATCTACTAAACCTGAAGTAAGATTGGTAAAAACTACTATACCTCCATTTTGTACTTGATAGGTGAATTTTACATCTACTCCTTTGTTGTTTTTGCATCCTGCAAGCAAAAAAATTGGCAGTGTAAACAGAAATATTTTTAACCACTTCATGTTGCCTTCAAAAATAGAGATATTTTTATCTGAGAAAAAAGTTTTACTAATTGCTGTATATCAGATATTTACAGTATTTTTTTGGAGAATTAGTTACCGCAACTTTACTTTTTTCTCTTATTTTAAAAAAGGTATTGAATCATTCACAAAAAGCTTTTGATAAATAATTAACTTTGCAGCCCTTTTTAAAAAGCTGTGTCAACTAACGTAAAAATATTTTCTTGCACCGCCTCCAAATATCTTGGTGATAAAATTGCAGAAAGTTTTGGGATAAAATCCGGAAAAGTTTCTGTTTTAAGGTTTAGTGATGGTGAGTTTCAACCCTCATTTGAAGAAACCGTAAGAGGTGATGTAGTTTTTATTGTTCAGTCAACTTTTCCACCGGCTGATAATTTAATGGAATTGTTATTGTTGGTTGATGCTGCTAAACGAGCCTCTGCTAAAACTATTGTTGCGGTTATGCCATACTTTGGTTTAGCTAGGCAAGATAGAAAAGATAAGCCAAGGGTTTCTATTGGCTCTAAGTTGGTTGCTAACTTATTGACTGCTGCGGGAGTTGATAGGATTGTAACTATGGATTTGCACGCAGATCAAATTCAAGGTTTTTTTGAAGTACCTGTTGACCATCTTTTTGCCTCAACCATATTTTTACCCTACATAAAAAATATGGGACTAAAAGACCCTGTAGTTGCAGCTCCGGATACAGGTGGAACCAAAAGAGCAAATGCTTACGCTAAATTCTTGAATTGTGATTTAGCCATTTCTTACAAACAAAGGAAGGTTGCAAATAAGGTTGAAAACATGACCGTTATTGGGGATGTAGTTGATAAAAATGTAATTTTAATTGATGACATTATTGATACTGCAGGAACTTTAACGAAAGCGGCTGATATTATGATGGATATGGGAGCTAAAAGCGTTAATGCTTTTATCACTCACCCTGTATTATCAGGTCCTGCATACGATAGAATTGAAAAATCAAAGCTTGAAGCTTTGTATGTTACAGACACAATTCCTTTAAGAAAAGAGTCTGATAAAATAAAAGTACTCTCAGTAGCCGATATTTTTGCATCGGTACTTAACGGAGTAGTTAATTATGAATCAATAAGTTCACACTTTATAGTTTAATTTTAGGAAAATGAAATCTACAGTTGTTAAAGCCTCATTGAGAAACGACGCAGGAAAAAAAGCTGCTAACTCTATTAGAAAAGAAGGAATGGTTCCTGCCATTTTATATGGAGGCAACGAACAAAAATTATTACAAATTGACGAGAGACAATTTAACCACATTGTTTACACGCCTAATGTGTATTTAATTGATCTTGATGTTGATGGAGAAGTTACAAAAGCAATTTTGCAAGACATTCAGTTTCATCCGGTAACTGATAAAGTAACACATGCAGACTTTTTAATGATTACTGACGACTCACCTGTAGTAATTTCAATTCCAATTAAAACATTAGGTAACGCAAGAGGTGTTATTAATGGTGGTAAATTAAATATTAACAGAAGAAGACTAAAGGTAAAAGGTTTACCAAGTGCTTTAACTGATAATATCGAAATAAACATAGCTCCATTAAGAATTGGACAATCTATAAAAGTTAAAGAAATTCAAGTTGAAGGTCTTCAGTTTTTAGATCCGCCAAACGATGTGGTTATTTCAGTGAAAACTTCTAGAACGGCTGTTGCTGAAGATGATGAGGATGAAGAAGAAGGTGCTGAAGGAGCCGAAGCTGCTGCTGAAGAATCTGCTGAAGCTTAATTCTGATCCATGAAATTCCTGATTTTTGGGTTAGGAAACATAGGCGCAGAATACCATAATACTAGACATAATATTGGATTTAAAGTGTTGGATGAACTCGCTGAGTCATCCAACATTTTTTTTTCTGCTGATAGATATGCCGATGTAACTACCCTAAAACATCGCGGTAAATCTTACATCCTTGTAAAGCCCTCCACTTACATGAACTTAAGCGGCAAAGCCGTAAACTATTGGATGCAAAAAGAAAAAGTTACTGCAGACCGCATTATGGTGGTTACAGATGACTTAGCCCTGCCCTTCGGAAAAATAAGACTACGTGGAAAAGGAAGTGATGGCGGCCATAATGGATTAAAGAACATACAACAATTATTAGGGCATCAAAATTATCCGAGATTAAGATTTGGTATCGGAGATAATTACCCCAAAGGCCGTCAAATTGATTATGTACTTTCTAAATGGACGCCTGAGGAAGAAACACAAATTGAACCTCGTGTAAAGCTTGCAGCAGAAGCCATTTTAGCATTTGGATCTACCGGGTTAGGCCAAACAATGTCTAAGTATAATGGGTTGTAATTAAAGCTTTCTTAAAGCTGAAGCCATACTAACCCTTTCTTCAACTATACTCTTTAATGCCGAAATTGCCACCCTCTCTTGGGTCATGGTATTTCTATCTCTTATGGTTACCATGTTATCGTTTAAAGAGTCGTGATCAACAGTAATACAATAAGGCGTACCAATTGCATCATGCCTTCTGTACCTTTTACCGATTGTATCTTTCTCCTCATAAAAACATTGAAAATCAAACTTTAATAAGTTCATGATTTCTTTTGCTTTTTCCGGTAAACCATCCTTTTTTACCAACGGAAAAATTGCCAATTTAATAGGAGCTAGAAATTCGGGTATTTTTAAAACTACCCTTGAAGAGCCATCTTCTAATGCTTCTTCTTGATAAGCCTCTGAAAGCACAGCTAAAAACATCCTATCTAAACCAATTGAGGTTTCAATCACATAAGGCACATAATTCTGATTATCCTCATTATCAAAATATTGAAGTTTTTTACCTGAGTGTTTTTCATGTGCTTTTAAATCGAAATCGGTTCTTGAGTGAATTCCTTCAAGCTCTTTGAAACCCATAGGAAAATCAAACTCAATATCGCATGCAGCGTTAGCATAGTGGGCAAGTTTAATATGGTCGTGAAAACGATACGAGTTTTCAGAAAAACCCAAATTCTTATGCCATTTTATTCTTTGCTCCTTCCAGTGTTCATACCATTGTTGGTCTTCACCCGGTTTCACAAAAAATTGCATTTCCATTTGTTCAAATTCTCGCATTCTGAAAATAAACTGCCTCGCAACTATCTCATTTCTAAACGCTTTACCTATTTGAGCAATTCCAAAAGGAACTTTCATTCTTCCTGTTTTCATCACATTCAAAAAATTCACGAAAATTCCTTGAGCAGTTTCAGGTCTTAAGTAAATTTTGTTTGAACCTTCAGCAACGGAGCCAATCTCTGTAGAAAACATCAAATTAAACTGTCTTACATCCGTCCAATTTTTTGACCCTGATATTGGACAGGTAATTCCTTCATCCTCAATCAATAATTTTAAATCCTCAAGGTTGTTTGTTTCTAAGGCAGTTCTCATTCTATCTTCAATTGCCTTAATTTTTTGAAGTCTTTCTTGAACTCTCCCGTTGGTTGCAATAAACTGTGCTTCATCAAAAGAATCGCCAAAACGCTTTTGGGCTTTAGCAATATCTTTTAGGTTTTTTTGATTGATTTTTTCAATATGCTCTTCAATCAAAACATCTGCCCTATATCTTTTTTTTGAGTCTTTATTATCAATAAGAGGATCGTTAAATGCATCAACATGTCCTGAGGCTTTCCATGTGGTAGGATGCATAAAAATTGCTGAATCGAGTCCAACAATATTTTCATGCAACTGCACCATTGCGTTCCACCAATAAGTTTTGATATTGTTTTTTAGCAACACCCCCATCTGACCGTAGTCATAAACAGCGCTTAAACCATCATATATTTCGCTAGATTGAAAAACAAAGCCATACTCTTTTGCATGGCCAATTATATTCTTGAATTTGTCGTCAGACATGATTATAAAATTTAAGCTGCAAGTTTAACGCTAATACTTTTCAAAAAAGAGAAATAAAAACATCGAATTGATACCAATTTACCTGAGAAAACAACCCTGTCTCCTTCCAATAGCTGAAAGAAATAGACACCTGCTGCCAGTTCTGATTTAGAAAGAATAATTTTTTTAGTGTTTACTCTGAAATTTGCAACCTCTTGGCCCAATACATTCACAATTCTAAGTAAGCTGTTTTCATACAACTTTCCGGTTTCTAATACTGTAAATGTTTTAAAAGGATTGGGATAAACTGATATTTCATCGGCTTCAAAAAAGGTTTCTTCCGGTATTGTATCTTTTGGAGGAGATATGGGAAAAGAATCAGGATTGGCAACACAAGAAAAGAACTCTACCTCATCAATAACTCCTTTAAAATATGAAGCATTTATATCCCCTCCTCTTCTTCCAATATACAGGGGGTCGTCATTTTTTGTAGTACAAGTTGTAATATCTAACGAAGAAGACATTAAGTTTCCGTCTAAAAATATTTTTATGGAGTCTGGCTCCTTAATAAAAAGCAAATGGTGAAATTGATTATCTAGTAAGCTTTTGGTTGTATTAACCTCAGGAAAATTTCCGTAATTTCTATCGAACCTTAAACCAAAAACAAATCCTTTTTCTTGGATATTTCTATTCTCAATACGCAACGCATAAGGATAACCTTCATTTGTCCCCGCACCGGGTTCATCAATCCATTTGGTAATTATTTCACTTCTATTGTGGATTGAGTTTTGCTGAGGGTCGGCTTTTAACCAAACAGAAATAGAAAATTCATCATCTACATCAAAATTTAAAAGCTCGTTGTGTGGAATATGAATGTAATCATCTACACCATCAAAAAAAAATGCACCGTTTGGATTTCCAAACCTATCATTTACAGCAACAGCTCCATAAACTTGTCCGTTAATTTGATTTTGGGTAGAATCTAAAGCATTGCCTTCAAGTAAATATTTGGCAATTGTACATTGTTGAGCATCCAAAACATATGTTAACCAAACAAAGGCGCATAAAAAAAGAGTTCGCAAAATTGAGCGCACATAACAAGTTTACACAATCTTTGTCAACATGACAGATATTGAAGGCAAAATAATCTCTCGCGAAGTATTTACTGAACAATTTGTATGCGATTTAGGAGCCTGCAAAGGTGCTTGTTGTGTGGAGGGCGACTCTGGAGCTCCACTTGAAAAAGAGGAAGCTCAATTACTTAAAGAGAATATTGAAAAAATAATACCCTATTTAAACGAAAAGGGCAAAAAGTCTATAGCTGTCCAGGGTACTTCAATAAACGACCCATATGATGGAGAATTGGTAACCCCTTTAAACAATGGTAAAGAATGTGCCTACACTGTTTTTGATGCAAATGGAACCGCAAAATGCGGAATTGAATTAGCCTATCGGGAAAATGCCATATCATTTAACAAGCCCATTTCTTGTCATCTGTACCCCATAAGAACTGTAAAATATCAAAACTTTGAAGCCGTAAATTACCACAAGTGGCAAATTTGTGAACCTGCTAGAGAATGTGGTGTTAAGTTAAAAGTAAAGGTGTATAAGTTTTTAAAGGAGCCTTTGGTTCGAAAATATGGCGCCGATTTCTATAAAAAGCTTGAAGAAGTTGATAGTTTGTACTTTAAAGCTTAGGTTTACTCGAAATTTGAATAATTTTGTAAAAACAACCGATTATTAAAACGCTGCTTAAATATTGTTTTTTACTATTTCCTTTTTTGGGTTTTGCCCAAAGTTGGGAATTTGGCGGTGGTTTAGGACCTTCTAATTATTTAGGTGAAATTGGTGGTGTGTATGAGCCCAGAGGTTTTCTTGCTGATTTGCAGTTGAAGAAAACAAGAATGGATGTAAATGCTTTTGCTAGGTATAACTTCACTGATAAGTTTGCTGTTTCGGGCGGTTTAGCTCATGGTTGGATAGAAGGAGCTGATAGCTTATCACTTCAACCTTCACGATTTTCAAGAAACCTAAGCTTTAGAAACCAAATATTTGAATTATATGCCCGCGCGGAAGTTGACCTTTTCGCTTTTGAAGTATGAAAAAGAGGAGGAAGGTTTAGATTAAGGCTTGCACCATTTATGTTTTTTGGAGGCGCAGTTTTTTACCATAATCCCAAAGCTTATTACAATGGCCAATGGTATGCTTTACAACCTTTGGCAACAGAGGGTATTCAGTATAACAGGTTAAATGTTTCGCTTCCTGTTGGTGGTGGTTTATCTCTTTCTATAGGAAGGCACCATAATTTTGGATGGGAACTTGGATGGAGACAATCTTTTACCGATTATTTAGATGATGTTAGCACAACCTATACAGACCCTAACAACCTAGGCGGTCCCATAGCCCAAAAACTAGCAATGCGCTCTGATGAAGTAAACCCGGCCAATGAAAACTTTATTGGTACTGATAATTATACCCCAGGCTCACCAAGAGGAAACCCCGAAACCAATGATAGCTATTTAATGAGCTATTTTACTTACAGTTATGAATTACGAGGCAGAAGAAAAGGATTTAAATCAAAGTCTATATATAACCTATTGCGCCCATCAAGTCATAAGATAAATTCAAAGATGTTTAAGGAGAAAAGACGTAAGCGTTCAAGAAAATTTAAACTCTCTCGTAAAAAACATCTTCACCCTCATTTTTAGGAAACTTTTTTTGAGCGATTTTGGACTACTAAAACCAGACCAAACTATATTGACAATTGCTCATTTTATTACGTTCACATCTCAAGTTCTTTATTCATCAACCTTTCATTTTTTTTAAAATATTTAATAACAAATTAATGTTAATTGCAGATGTTGAAAACTTGAACCGAATGTGAATTTTTTCCGCTTGGTTGCTTTTTCGATTTTGGCAAAATTTGTAGAGAACAAAAAGAAAAGAATCTCTCTTTCTTTTTACACTTTTTAAATTTTTTGTTTTTAAAGTGCTGATTTTAAGGTTTTTATCAAAAATCGACTAAAATCAGTAGCACGTTCTTACTCGCTATAAATCAAAGCATTAACAGGAAAAAACAGCAACAATGGATAGTAAAGAAATTGTAAAAAACGAAGCAGACATCGAGTCAGTATTACCCCAAGGAACCGTAGCCGGAACTAAACTCACCAAAGAAGAAATTTTAAACGAACCCTTACTTCAAGAAAACCCAAACAGATTTGTACTCTTCCCTATTGTACACGATGACATTTGGCAGATGTATAAAAAAGCAGAAGCTAGCTTTTGGACTGCAGAAGAAATTGACCTACATGCCGACCTTCAAGATTGGGAAAACAAACTGAACGACAACGAAAGGTATTTTATAAAACACATATTGGCATTCTTTGCAGCTTCTGATGGAATCGTAAATGAAAACTTAGCTGAGAACTTTGTTGCTGAAGTTCAATATACCGAAGCTAAATTCTTTTACGGATTTCAAATTGCCATAGAAAACATTCACTCAGAAACGTATTCTTTACTAATTGACACCTATATAAAAGATAAAGCTGAAAAAAATAAACTGTTTAATGCGATAGAAACCATAGACTGCGTAAAGAAAAAAGCAGAATGGGCACTAGATTGGATTGAAAACGGAAGCTTTGCCGAAAGAATTGTTGCTTTTGCTGCGGTAGAAGGTATTTTCTTCTCAGGAAGTTTCTGTTCCATTTTCTGGTTAAAGAAAAGAGGCTTAATGCCTGGACTTTCTTTCTCAAATGAATTAATCTCTAGAGATGAAGGCTTACACTGCGATTTTGCATGTTTATTATATACAAAACACTTAGTAAATAAATTACCTAAAGAAACCGTAGAAAAAATCATTACCACTGCGGTTGAAATCGAAAAAGAATTTATTACCGAAGCACTTCCGGTAAGACTAATAGGAATGAACCAAGACTTAATGAAACAATACATTGAGTTTGTTGCAGATAGGTTATTGATGGAACTTGGTAATGAAAAAGTTTACAACTCTGAAAATCCATTCGATTTTATGGAGATGATTTCGCTTCAAGGTAAAACCAACTTCTTCGAAAAAAGAGTTGGAGACTACCAAAAAGCCGGAGTAATGAAACAATCTGATGAAGATACGAAAATCTCATTTACTGAAGATTTTTAATAAAACCACACTGAAATAAATTGCCTGCTATGTATGTAATAAAAAGAGATGGAAGAAGAGAAGCGGTAAAATTTGATAAGATTACCGCTAGAATTAAAAAACTATGCTACGGATTTAATCCGGCAATAATTGATCCCGTTAAGATTTCTATGAAGGTTATCGAAGGGATTTACGAAGGTGTAACAACTGCTGAGTTAGATAACTTAGCGGCTGAAGTTGCGGCATCCTTCACCACGCAGCATCCAGACTATGCTTTGCTAGCCTCTAGAATTGCTGTTTCAAACCTTCACAAAAGCACTAAAAAGTCTTTCTCTGAAACAATGAAAGACCTTTATGAATACATCGATCCAAAAACAAATCAGCCTGCACCAATGCTTGCTGATGATGTTTATGAGATTATCGAAAAAAATGCTGAGTTATTAGACTCAAACATCATTTACGATAGAGATTTTGGCTATGATTTCTTTGGGTTTAAAACCTTAGAAAGGTCTTACCTTCTCAAAATAGATGGCAAGGTTGCTGAAAGACCTCAACACATGCTAATGCGTGTTTCATTAGGAATTCATAAAAATGATGTTGAGGCAGCCTTAGAAACTTATGATTTAATGAGTGAAAGGTGGTTTACACATGCAACTCCAACTCTTTTTAATGCAGGCACCCCAAAACCACAAATGAGCTCTTGCTTTTTGTTAACCACACAAGAAGATAGCATTGGTGGAATTTACGATACCCTTAAACAATGTGCTCAAATTTCTCAATCGGCAGGAGGTATAGGTCTTTCAATTCACGATGTTAGAGCCACAGGTTCATACATTAGAGGAACCAACGGAACTTCAAACGGTATTGTTCCAATGCTAAGAGTGTTTAACGACACTGCCAGATACGTAGATCAAGGAGGAGGAAAAAGAAAAGGTTCATTTGCAATTTACATTGAACCATGGCATGCAGACATTTTCGATTTCCTAGATTTAAAGAAGAACCACGGTAAAGAAGAAAACAGAGCTAGAGACCTTTTCTATGCCATGTGGTTACCAGACCTTTTTATGGAAAGGGTTGAGCAAGACGGCGATTGGACTTTAATGTGTCCGAATGAATGCCCCGGATTGTCTGACACTTATGGAAAAGACTTTAAAAAATTATACGAAGGCTACGAAAAAGCCGGTAAAGGACGCAAAACCATAAAAGCTCAAAAGCTTTGGCATAAGATTGTTGAATCGCAAATTGAAACAGGTACTCCTTATATGTTGTACAAGGATGCGGCCAACGAAAAATCTAACCAAAAGAATTTGGGCACCATCAAGTCTTCTAACTTATGTACTGAAATTATTGAGTACACCGCGAAAGATGAAGTTGCAGTATGTAATCTAGCATCTTTAGCATTACCAAAGTTTGTAATTGATGGAAAATTCGATTTTGACAAACTGTTTAAAATCACTTACCGAGCCACCCTCAACCTTAACAAGATAATTGATAACAACTTTTATCCTGTACCTGAAGCTAGAAACTCAAACATGCGCCACAGGCCAATTGGGTTAGGTGTTCAAGGTTTGGCAGATGCGTTTATTTTAATGAGATATCCTTTCGACTCTCAAAAAGCAAAAGACCTAAACAGAGACATTTTTGAAACCATTTATTACGCTGCTTTAACAGCCTCTAAAGACTTAGCAAAAGTTGATGGCCCGTATGAAAGCTACGAAGGCTCTCCAATTTCTCAAGGTCAGTTTCAGTTTGATATGTGGGGCGTAAAAGCAACCAACCGTTGGGAGTGGGGTGTGTTAAAAGAAGAAATAATGAAGCATGGCGTTAGAAACTCACTGTTGTTAGCACCAATGCCAACAGCTTCTACAGCTCAAATTTTAGGAAACAACGAAGCTTTTGAGCCTTACACCTCAAATATTTACACCAGAAGAACGCTATCGGGAGAGTTTGTTGTAGTAAACAAACACCTATTAAGAGACTTGGTGAAATTGGGTATTTGGAATGATGACTTAAAGAACAAGTTAATTGCAGGAAACGGATCAATTCAAAATATTGATGAAATTCCTGATAACTTAAAAGAGCTTTATAAAACAGCTTGGGAGTTAAGCCAAAAAGTGATTTTAGATATGGCTGCCGATAGAGGAGCATATATTGATCAATCGCAATCATTAAATGTGTTTATGGAAAATCCAACAATTGGAAAATTAACTTCTATGCACTTTTATGGTTGGAAAAAAGGCTTAAAAACAGGAATGTATTACCTAAGAACAAAAGCTGCTACAAGTGCAATTCAATTTACTGTTGACAAGACCAAACTTGGTAAACCAGCAGAAAACGAAGCACCCCAAAACATAGAAGAGTACAAAGCCATGTTAGCAGATGCACGCGCCGCCGCAGAAAATGGTGATGAGTGCGAAATGTGCAGCGGCTGATAGAAGCAAGCTGCATATTCGATAACATCAAATGTGTAGTGGATAATAATTCAATACATATTCGGCAAAGCCACTTGTGTGGTGGTTGATTTAAAGAAATCTGATTTTTAGTTTTGATAGCCCCGGTTTGATTTTCAAGCTGGGGTTTTTTATTTTCATCAAATGAAAATCTCCCAAATCAAAGAAACCTGTATTTACTCTAGAGATATTGAAGGCACTATTTCCTTTTACAGAGATAAGGTTGGCCTTGAATTGTTTGGATACAAAGAGGGAAAGTATGCATTTTTCAGGGCAGGAAGTTCCGTTTTGTTGTGTTTTAACCCAGATGATTCTAAATTCAAAACTTCTATTCCACCCCACTTTGGCGAAGGTCATCTGCATTTTGCTTTTGAAACGTCAAAAGCTGATTATCCGAAATGGAAAAGCCATATTGAAAAGCAAGGAATAATCATAGACCATGAGCAGAATTGGGGCAATGGATTTTTCTCTTTTTACTTTAGAGATAACAACAACCATTGTGTAGAATTTATTACGCCCGGCTTTTGGGAATATGATGGCTAATCAACTATAATTGCTTCATGAAGCTTAAAGTTTTACGCTTGGCTCTTTTGGCTATTTGCTTGCCATTGTTTGCAATCTCTCAACAAATTACTTCAACAGTACGTGGTGAGGTAATCGATAAAGATTTTCAATTTCCCATTCCCGGAGCTACAATAGCTATTTTCAATGGCAATGAGTTAATTGGTGGTGCCGCAACCGATGGTGCAGGTCTTTACATCATAAAAGATATTCCCGTTGGTAGATATACCGTTGTAGCCTCTTTTGTAGGCTACCAAAAAGTTTCGTTGCCCAACACCATCATTAAATCAGGAAAAGAACTGATTTTAAACATCGAGTTGCAAGAGTCGGCTATTTCTATACAAGAAGTAGAAATACAAGCCTCAAAAAGAGATGAAACCGTAAACGAAATGGCCTTAATTTCTGCCCGGCAATTTACCATTGATGAAACCGACCGTTACGCCGGCTCGAGGGGTGAGCCTGCAAGAATGGCCTCCAATTTTGCAGGAGGACAAGGAGCAGACGATAGCCGCAACGATATTGTAATTAGAGGTAACTCACCTTTAGGGTTACTATGGCGTTTGGAGGGCATAAACATACCAAACCCCAACCATTTTGGAATTACAGGAACTACAGGAGGTCCGGTTTCTATCATCAACAACAAGGTACTTTCTAATTCTGATTTTTTTACAGGAGCTTTTCCTTCGGAGTATGGCAATGCCATTGCCGGAGTATTTGATCTTCGCATGCGCAACGGTAACGACCAACAGCATGAGTTTACAGGTCAGTTTGGGTTATTAGGAACAGAAATAACAGCAGAAGGTCCACTCAACAAAAACAAGCGTTCATCTTATTTGGTGAACTACCGCTACTCTACCGTTTCATTATTTCAAATTTTAGGAATTGACATTGGTACCTCGGCCACACCCGTTTACCAAGACGCAACTTTTAGATTCAACTTTCCACAAAAAAACGGGGGTACAATTTCGTTTTTCGGAATGGGTGGTTTAAGCAATATCGAAATAATTCAGAGTACACAAAAAGCCCCAACCAGAGAAATTTATGCAAGCGGCGGCGGCCGGCGCGACGAATACTTTTGGAGCGGAATGGGTGTAACAGGGTTAACCTACACCAAGCCCATCAACAAAACAACCTATTTTAGAGGTACTCTTGGGTTACAAAGAGAAATGCAGCGTGCCGACCACAAACTGATTTACCGTAGAATTAACACTGTAGATTCAACCTTTATTTTAGATTCTTTAAGGCATAAATTAGGTTATCGGTTTTTTGAGGATAAGATTACCGCAAGCTTTTTCATCAACAAAAGAATTGCCTCGAGGCATATTATTAAGTTGGGAATGAACAACGACATTATGCATGTGAATTTTGTTGATACCAATAGAAACGATGCTACAGGTGAGTTTGTGAATAGGTTAGATGCCAATGAGGTTACCGCCTTGTTGATGCCCTATATTCAATGGAAATACACCATCAACGAAGATTTGGTGTTAAGCACAGGTATAAACTCTCAAGTTTTTCTGTACAACAGTAGCTTCTCTGTTGAACCCCGCGCAAGCTTAAAATACCAACTAAACGAAAAATCGAGTTTAAGTTTTGGGGCAGGTTTACACTCACAATTGGTGCCCACCTATTTGTATTTCCACCATATTCCAAATGCAAACGGTGAGCTTTACCGCCACAACAGAAATTTAGATTTTGTAAGAAGTGGCCATTTGGTGTTGGGTTACGATAGAAACTTAGGGCCCGCCTCGCGCATAAAAATTGAAACTTACTACCAACATTTATATGATATTCCTGTAGAGCAAACGCCTTCGGGTTACTCAATTTTAAATCAAGGCAGCGGGTTTGAGCGGTTTTTCCCTTCTCGCTTAGTTAATGCCGGTAAAGGGCGCAACTATGGGGTTGAGTTAACGGTAGAGAAATTCTTTTCAAAAGAGTATTTTTTCCTTTCTACCGTATCGTTGTATGAATCGAAATACAAAACCTTAACAGGAGAAACTTACGACTCTGATTTTAACGGAAATTTTGTTTTTAACGCCCTTGGTGGAAAAGAATGGACTTGGGGAGCTCAAAACAATAAAAGCTTCAGCTTAGGCGCTAAAATTACGTGGGCAGGTGCAAGAAGATATACGCCAATTGATACCATGGCTTCTAGGTTGGCAGGAGAAACAGTTTTAATTGATTCTTTAAGAAACACCCTCCAATTTAAAGACTATTTCAGGTTTGATACAAGAGTGAGCTACAAGGTAAATACAGAAAAATTAACGCATGAGATTGGCATTGACCTCATCAACATGCTGCCCATTAGAATGGTGCCCGATTTAGATAACCCCAGAGAAGAAACACTATCAATAGGAAACGACAATATTTTAAAAGAAACCTATACCGGTGGCGATCCTCCCATAATCACCGAAAACCAATTAGGGTTCTTCCCCATCTTCTACTACAAAGTTGATTTCTAAACGGCTACGCCGAATAAATTATTATGAATGACCAAATTCTTTGCAGGAAAGATTAATTTTTAAAATTACTATTGACTGTACACTGTCTACTTTAGACCAACTACTAGCCTAAACTCAATTAATTAAGTAAGCTTTTAATTTTTGGTTTTAGCACCTCTAAATCGAATAATTTATAAGTTACTCTAAAGTTTATCCCATAATTTGTTCCATTTAGTTTAGTTACTGCATAACCTTTATAATCAATTTCAGGTATGTAATACGATTGCGTCATCTTATAATAATTGTTTAAGCCCAATTCAAAAAATGGAATAATAGAAACTCCTAACCTCCAAACACTTAAATTCAGAGCACATTTTAATGGAATTGAAAAGTTAGCTTTACTCGTAAAGTATCCCCTCGAAAAGCTAGAATAAGCAATTAAGGAATCCATGGGGTTAGAATAACTATGAATAGATTCTAACCGCTGATTCGGTGGTGTTTTTGGATTTTTATATGCCCTAATGTCTTTGTTGAAATAGCCTAGGTTTAGTCCAGAAAACACATCAATTGTAAAATGTTTTTTTGATACAATTCTTTTCCCAATGTGAAGGTTTGCTGAGTTCATTATGTTTTCTGGATTAGTCCAATGTTCGACCCGAGCTGATTCTAGATTTAAATAACGTAATTGAAATGGAACATCAATACTTTTTTGATTAAAACCAAGCTCATAGATAAAATTTTCTTTTTGCATTTGGAGACCAACCCCAGTTTTTACAATAAGAGTTAAAACTTGCCCATGATAGGGGTCATTTGGTGTTATAAACTCAAATTGCTCTGACAAACCTTTCATATAATAAATTGAAAAGGTTTGAGCTTTTAAAGTAATTTGGCCAATTATCAAAATAAAAGTCGTTGTAGTAATTAGCCTATACCACTTTTTAATATTAAACTTTTTAATGAGGGCATTCATAATACCAATTGGGATCTATTTGAGTTCCTATTTCATGCTTAGAAAGTAGCTTGTTTTGTTTCATCCAGGTATGAACTCTAAGATTTGCAGTTATCACCTTCCTTACTCTCCCTTCCTGTACGGCATTATTTGGTTTAGGTTTAGTATTTAAGTCAACCGAAGTTGCAGAACAGTCATTCCGGTTTTTCGCGTATTCATAGCCAAAACCTTGCAATTGTAGGGTAAAATTAGCATTCATTTTGCCATTTAATATTGGATGTAGTGAATTAATTCCATAAGCTCTCGATTTAGCAACAAATGTTTCTATATTAAAAATTGAAGTCTTAGTGTGTTCCATAGTATGAGTGACTACCCAGTTTGTACCTGTTAATACATGTTTTATATCTTTAAACTTATCACTTTCAGCAAGGAATTCAAAACACTCACAAGTGTTCGAAGTGTTGTTTTTAAAAATTTTTGAATGACTTGTATCAACTTGGTTATTTATAAAAGAATCGAGTAAGGTCTCACTACCGTTTACAAAGTAATAAACTTCATCAGGGGCATTAACATAAGCAATGGTATCATTAACTTTAATTACCCTATCCTCATTAAAAACTGCTCTAAAGCCTTCATCAACAGTAAAGGTAGTTGGAAAATCAGTAAAATCGGTATCTGCTTTTCCTTCAATAAATTCATCAATTTCAGCTTCCATAAAACTTCTTAAGGAGTTGAAACTGAAATGATTTTCAAATTCTTTATAAACAGCTTTCTCATCAAAATTTAAACTGTCAACCATAAAAGTGAATGCTGTGTCTACTATGAGAGTACTATCAAAAAAATGACCATAATCATCTAAAAAATCACTAATATGAATATCTGTCTTTTCTTCTAAACAGTCCATGCAATTTAATAAAGCAACTTGATCTTCAAAATTTAAAATTCCATTTGAAATAGAAACACCTTCATAACAATCTGAAATGTTAGGAGGTGAAGATTTTAGAGTATTTAGCCCGCTAAAAGAGTTTGATGGAATTGTATTTTCTGGATTATTCAAATTTTCTTTTTTACACGAAAACAGAAACAAAAAAGGTAGAAATAATATTAGTTTTTTCATTGCAGAATTTTTTTGCAATGCCAAATCAAAAAAAAAAAAAAATGAAAAAACAAAATTTAACGGTTATTTATTTGTTGTTTATACTCATTCTATTTTAGCAAGTTACAGGTTTTGCGCTATAGCAAATTGAAAGGAATTAATAATTCGAAATTATGAATTTTGAATAACCAAATTCTTTGCAGGAAAGAGTAATTTTTAAAATTACTATTGACTTTAATATTCCTATTTTAGACCAACTTCTAGCCGAAACGCAATTAATTAAGTAAGCTTTTAATTTTTGGTTTTAGCACCTCTAAATCGAATAATTTATAAGTTACTCTAAAGTTTATCCCATAATTTGTTCCATT
>JAAZVO010000221.1 GCA_018623405.1 Crocinitomicaceae bacterium | reverse complement strand
TGCGCATTGGCAGGTGTTGCGTATTGGTCGTATGGTAATTTTAGCTCCATAGGCTCGCCCTTTTGCATGTTGACACTTAGGCGTGCTATAAAGTTTTTGCCTCTTATTTCATCTCCATAAACATTTGTAATTCTAACAATTACATAATCGCTTAATTCGCTTTGCACAAAAAGTTCTGCTTCTAGCTTGTGCTTACCGTAAACCGAAAGTGGGTTTACTTGGTCATCTTCCACATAAAAACCTTTTTTACCATCAAAAACATAATCTGTAGAAAGGTAAACCAACTTAGCTTTGTACTTTTTGCAAATTTCAACTGCATTTATGGTAGATTGAACCGTTTTTTGAAAGCTTTCTTCTTCATGGTCTTCACAGTAATCTACATGGGTTAATGCACCGCAATGAACAATTACATCAGGGTCAAAGCCATCTACATCAAAGTTGTTTGGGTTTTCAGGGTTTAGGGTGTCGTAGTAAACTGTGTTATCAGTGGCATAGCTGAAATAAGTTCCAACTACCTCGGTATTGGCCTTTGCTCCAAATACTTTCATGCAGTTTCCACCAACTAATCCTGAAGCGCCTAGTATTAATATTTTCATGATTTTGTTTCAATATTTGAATTTTCGTGAAGATGCCACCTTGCCTTATAAAATCTCATAAAACACCTTACAGCAATTAATAATGCTAAAGGAATAGCAGCGTAATGCAGCATTTGAGGTAAAAAGCCCCAAATGGCTACCAATACAATATTCCATAGAGCAACGGCCAAAAAGAACCATTTTAGCAATGGATGTTGCTTTTCTTTAAAAGCCAAAAAGCCGGTAAAAAACATTAGCGGATGCACCCAAATAACATTTAGGTTCCAAGCAGTTGCGGTATGGTCTGTAACGAACCACAAAAACATTAAAAACAACCCAAATAACCCGAATACTCCAAATAATATTCTATCGAAAAACAAAAAGTCTTTCTTTTTAAAAAACTCATAAGCGGCAATGCCTAATCCTATAAAAAAGAACAGCCAAGCCAAAAAGAATGGCCTAAAAAACCAAGGAAATCTAGCAGACTCTAAAGGGACTCTTTCATATAAAATCTGAGTAGTTTTTACTAATGGTTTAGTTGTGCCATTGTCAATAATTTTGGCTTTATCAAAGGCAATCATTAACTCATCAGGTAAAAACATATCTTCGTAATTACTTGGTTTTTTATCGCATGGTAAACCAAGCGCTAGGTCAATACCAAAGTCGCTCCAATCCATTGCGGGTAGTAAGTAATAATCTAGCATTTGCCTGAAGCTGCGGTTTTCTTCTTCAGGGGAAGTATCAAAAACAACATTTTCTCCTACGGCTTCTTCTAACTTGTCTCTTAACTTGGTTGAGCAGTTGTTGTAAAAGAAATCATACAAATACACTCTGTTCTCAGGTTTATTGTTGATGATGAGTATTTCGAACAATGCTTGCTTTTGAATAGGGTTTAAATCTAAAACCTGCTCAATTAATTGTCTGTTTTCCCTAACATACCCTTTATAGAATCCGGGAAACAAACTCACGGAAAGCATGTAGTTGAGCTTACCCATGGTAAACTTTGCATAAAAATCATCGGAGAAATGAAATGTTCCGTAATTGAAAACCGCATCAATGTTTAATCCCGGATCGTTTACTCTTAATGCAGAGTGGCCAAAAACGGAATATAAATCCTCTCCCGGACCACAGGTAATTAAGCTAATTTCTGCCTTTGGGGTAAGCTTGGCAATTTCTTCTTGAGCAAACCCTATAAGGGTTAAAGTTAAGAAGCTAAAAATAAAAAGCAGTTTGTTCAAAATGTAAAAGGACTTTTTAATTCGGCTAAAGTTGGGAAGGTTTTATCTCTCTCTGAGTTTACGGGGTTTTCAAATGGCCATTGATACCCAAATGAATTAAATAAAACGCCACCATCATTATTGGGGCTATGCACGGTTGAGGTGAGGTACACCATGCAGGTATTATCTTCTAAAACCGCAAATCCATGGGCAACACCTTTTGGCATGTAAACCGCCTTATAATTGCTGCCCGTAAGTTCTACCTCGGCAACTTTTCCATAAGTGGGCGAACCTACCCGTATGTCTAAAATTACATCCAACAATCTTCCTGAAGAACAATACACCAATTTGGCATGATCGTCTGGCGGATATTGAAAGTGCATGCCTCTTACCACACCTTTTTGGTTGGTAGAGTAGAAGCTTTCTCTAAACTCGGCTTCTAATCCCCAATTTTCTAACGTATTTTTATGGTAAGGCTTCACAAACATTCCGCGATCATCTCCTGCATAAAACATTTCGATTTCATAAACGCCGGGAATATTTGTTTCTTTTAAATTCTTCATGCTTGGGTGTTGAAGAAATCATTAATCTGTTCAATAGTAACTACAACAGCATCGTTTTCGGCTTTTAAGAACCATTCAACAGTTTTTTCAATTGCAGTTTGGGCTTTGTAAGTTGGATGCCAATGCAATTTTTCTTTGGCTTTGGCAGCATCTAATTTTAGCAAACCGGCCTCGTGCAATTTCTTTTCAACTTTCGGAAAATTCACCTCTCCTGAACCCCATGTTTTAATAACGATGTTTACGAGGTCTTCAACAGTTTTTACATCATCTGTTTCGGGGCCAAAGTTGAAGGCTTCAGAAAATAATTTTGGTTGTTCAGCCAAGTATTTACCCAACAATAAATAGCCATAAAGTGGATCTAAAACATGTTGCCATGGCCTTACCGCGTGCGGATTCCTCACGTTTATGGCCTCCTTAGTCCTCAATGCCTTAATGCAGTCGGGAATAATTCTGTTTTCAGCCCAATCGCCACCGCCAATTACATTACCCGAACGCACCGTGGCAATGCCTTGTTGGTGCTTTTCGAAATCGTTAAGGTTGAAAAAAGATTTTTGGTAAGAGTTGATGGTTAAATCAGCACAAGCTTTTGAGTTAGAGTAGGGGTCGTAGCCACCTAGCCTATCATCTTCGGCATAAGGAGTGTCTTGTTCAAAGTTCCAATAAACCTTATCGGTAGTTATTAGAATTGATGTACAAGGCTTTTCTAACTTACGTAAGCCTTCTAGCACATGTACTGTTCCCATAACATTGGTAGCGTAAGTTTCAACAGGGTAGAGGTAAGAATCAATTACCAAAGCCTGCGCTGCCATGTGAATTACAAAATCAGGTTGAAATTCAACCATGCTATTTACGAGGGTATCTTTATCTCTAATGTCTTCAATTTGAGAGTCACAAAACTCATCGCCGTTAATTAGGTTGTAAAGGTCGTTTTCGTTTACCGGAGCTAGGCTATATCCTTTTACTGTTGCCCCTAATTGTTGCAGCATTAGCACCAACCAACTGCCTTTAAAACCTGTATGGCCGGTTAAAAATACTTTTTTGCCTTGGTAGGTTTTTTTTAGAAGTTCTGCCTTTACCATAGTTTCCATTGTGGGTTGTTGTTCCACATATTGTTTAGGTCTTGGTTATCTCTCAAGGTATCCATACACTTCCAAAACCCTCTGAATTTAAAGGCTGCTAACTCGCCATCTTTTGCCAAGTCTTCTAAAGGTTGACGCTCCCACATAATATCATCGGCATCATCGTGTAAGTATTTGAAAACTTCAGGTTTTAGAATGAAAAAGCCTCCGTTTATCCAAGCGCCATCTTCTTTTGGTTTTTCCATGAAGGTTCTCACAATATCATTGTCATCAACATCCATTAAACCAAAGCGAGAGCCTGGTTGCACAATGGTCATGGTACAAATTTTACCTTTTTCACGGTGAAATTTCAATTGCGCCTCCATGTCTATATTAGAAAGTCCATCGCCGTAGGTAAGCATAAAATCTTCGTTACCCACATACTGTTGTACGCGCTTTAACCTACCTGCAGTCATGGTTTCTAGGCCTGTATCAACTAAAGTAACCTTGATGTTTTCAGCCTTATTTTTATGAACTTCAATTTCGTTAGAACCTAAATCTATGGTAACATCTGCATTGTGGATGAAATAATTGTAGAAATACTCTTTAATAACATAACCTTTGTAACCTAAGCAAATGATGAATTCATTATGACCAAATGACTCATACAATTTCAAGATGTGCCAAAGTATCGGTTTACCTCCCACTTCAATCATGGGTTTTGGCTTTAAGTGCGATTCTTCTGAAATTCTTGTGCCTTTGCCTCCTGCGAATATGACTACCTTCATGCGTGTTTTATGTTAGGTGGCCAAAAATAGCAATTGAAAAATAGAATTTGGGTAAGTTGTTGTTAATGAATAATAACTTCTTTTTGCTATTTGGAATAAGCAATCCTTTGGAGCAAAAAAGAGGAAAGTAAACTAAGAATTATAATATTTTTAAAGCTTGAAGATGAGAAAAACCATAAAACCAATCTACCTTACCCTTATTTCCAGCTTTCTGACAATAACTTCATTTACCCAAACCCTCCATACCGGCGGGCAGGTCCAACCTCAGTTTAAATTTTGGTTGGCTTTTGAAGATTCTATTGGTGCAAAAGATACCTTATGGGTGATTATTGATACCGCTGCAAAAAGTAATAACTCCCTTCCACCAGATACGTTGCTTGGAGAAATACCATTAGGTGTTGTTGATTCAAATAAGTTTTTGGTTTATTATAAAATTACAGACAACGATTCATTTAAAATTAATGCAACAAACACCAATTTTAAAGAAGTATCTTTTGACATCCAAGCCCAAAACTACCACTTACCTGTT
>JAAZVO010000220.1 GCA_018623405.1 Crocinitomicaceae bacterium | reverse complement strand
ATTTAATGGCCTTTACAATCTAATCTGGGTTTCTGTGAAGCTTGACTTTTTCATTCTTATCCATTTAAAGTTAATATTTATTCTAACGCGCTGCCTTTTTTGGCAGCTTGTTCCATTCAACTTTTAAATGGTCTATTTTTGGGGAAGCTTACACCTTATTGGCGTAGGATTTTATTTTATCAAAATAAAAAGAGATGTTGTTAATGAAAATGATTCTGTTAAACTACTATCAGATAAACTATCCAAACAAAGGAACCAAACTATTTCGCGCGATGAATTGGATGTTATCTTAGGAATTTCTTATCTGTCTTATGAATCCATAAAATCAACTCGTAGTAGGCTGGTTAATTCCATTAATGAGTTAGGAAAAGTTAAAATTACAAGGGTTAGAAATGAAAAGGATAAAAGATACTTCGATTATTTTATTGAATGAAATAACCTAATACCAACTGTTTTTTAATTAATGCTTTAACCATTTACTTATTCCATCATTTTAGTGGTATATAAAGAAGGTTTTTGATAGAACTAAAGCGTTAATAGTCAGTAAGTGAGTACTTTAAAATTAAATATTTTTTTTAAATCAAATAAAATCATACATTTGAATACATCAAAATACTTACATATGAAAAAACTAACTTTAGCCTTAGCTACACTTTTTTTAATCGGATTTGCTTCTTGCGGAGGTCAATCTGCTGAAGAAAAGGCTCAAGAACAAGAAGCTACCCAAGAAGAGGTAAACGATATGATGGACGAATTAGAGTCTGAAATGACTACTACTGAAGCTGAGGAAGAGCCAGCCGGTGATGAGCACCCTTCAGGTGGTGGTGAACATCCATCTGCTGATTCTAGTGCTGATTCTAGTGCTGAAGAAGCCACTCCGGCAGAAGAAGTTGCCCCTGCTAAAGAGGAAGCTGCACCAGCCGAAAGTAAAGCGCCAGTAGTAAAAGAAGAAACCAGGTAATTAGCCTTAAAATAACTTTTAACCCCCAACAAATCTGTTGGGGGTTTTTTATTTAAACCACCCCGAATACATCACATAATTATTGGCAATGCGTTGTACTTCTCCTTCAAATAATTCAGGGGTAAGTTCTTTTACTTTTTTGGCTGGTACACCGGCATAAACACTACCCGATTTTACATGGGTTCCCTCCAAAACAACAGCGCCTGCAGCAATTAAGCAATTACTTTCAATAATACAGCCATCCATTACAATTGCTCCCATACCAATTAAAACGTTATCGTGAATGGTACAACCATGTACCAAAGCATTATGACCAATTGATACATTGTTTCCTATATTGGTAGGCGCTTTTTGATAAGTACAGTGAATTACAGCTCCGTCTTGAACGTTTACTTTATCACCCATTTTAATGTAATGTACGTCTCCTCTTACTATAGAATTAAACCAAAAACTGCATTGATTTCCTGTTTTTATATCTCCAACTAGTGTGGCATTTTCAGCCAAATAACAATCTTCTCCAAATTGTGGAGATTTTCCATTAACGCTTTTTATGAGGGCCATTTTAAACTAAAGTGTTTTATGCGGGTTATTGCCATTAAATTTGCAAAAAAATCTGTTATGGACGAAAAGAAAGTTCCGGTAACTGTTTATTCTGAAAGTACACCAAACCCGGCAACAATGAAATTTGTTGCAAACATGATGTTTATTAAAAACGGTAGTACAGTTGAATATAATTCTCCACAAGAAGCCGAAGAGGCACCAATTGCAGCTAGGCTCTTTACTTTTCCATTTGTGAAAGGGGTATTCATCTCTAAGAACTTTATTACGGTAACCAAAACAGATGCTGTAGATTGGATGGATGTTACCTTAGAAATGCGCGAGTATTTGGTAAACTATTTAACAGCAGGGTATCCAATTTTTAATGAAACTCCTGAGCCAACAAACTCACCTGCAACTGCTCAAGAACAAGAAGGTATTGCAGAGCCTGATCCCCTGCCTACAACAGACCAAGAAAAAAGAATTACTGAAATTTTAGAAGATTACGTAAGACCTGCTGTTGAAAGTGATGGTGGCGCAATAGATTTTAAATCTTTTGATGGAAGTAAGCTTACAGTAACCCTTAAAGGAGCTTGTAGTGGTTGCCCATCTAGTACTATTACGCTAAAAAACGGTATTCAGAACTTATTTAAACAAATGATGCCTGAGGTTAAGGAAGTGGTGGCTGAGGAGCTGTAAATCCTAATTGACTTCTAACCCTTCCTAGAACTTCTCGTGCGGTTTTTCTTGCTTTTTGTGCTCCTTCCATTAATTGCTCATCAATGGCAGATTTATTTTCCATTAAAGAAAAATAGCGCTCTCTAATTTCTCCAAATCTTTCTTTTAGTGTATTGAGCAATTCTGTTTTTGCATAGCCATATCCAAATCCACCTGCCAAATATTTTTCACGCATTGTGGCAATATCCTCAGCAGAAGCAATAGTTTCATAAAGTTTAAAAACATTACATGTTTCAGGGTCTTTTGGCTCTTCTAAACCTTTACTATCTGTTACAACAGACATTACCTGTTTTTTAAGCCTTTTATCAGTTTCAAATAGGTTGATATAATTTCCCTTAGACTTACTCATTTTTTGCCCATCAATGCCAGGAATAAGCATTGTGTTGGTTTGCACCTTTGCTTCAGGAACCACCAAACAATCACCAACTTGTCTATTTACTTTTTGAGCAACATCTCTTGTTATTTCTAGATGTTGTAATTGGTCTTTACCTACCGGAACATAATTTACATCGTAAAGTAAAATGTCGGCAGCCATAAGCATAGGGTAGGTAAAAAGTCCGGCATTTACATCAGCCAGGTGGTCTGCTTTATCTTTAAAACTGTGAGCCAAGGTTAACCGCTGATAGGGAAAAAAGCAGCTTAAGTACCAACTTAATTCTGTGGTTTCAGGCACATCACTTTGCCTGTAAAATATAGTTTTTGATACATCTAACCCGCACGCCAACCAGGTTGCAGCAACACTGTAGTTGTTTGCTCTTATTTCTTCAGCACTTTTAATTTGAGTGATGGAGTGGAGGTCTGCAATAAATAGGTAAGACTCATTTTTGGGGTCTTTTGCCATTTCAATTGCAGGCAAAATAGCTCCTAAAATATTTCCTAAGTGAGGTGTTCCTGTTGCTTGAATTCCGGTTAATATTCTTGCCATAACATGATTAGTGTTGGCCCAAAAATACTGTATTAACAAAATGGATACTAATTTTACTTTTTTGAAGAATACACCTAATCCATGGAAATCTTAAAAAGGGCCTTTTACACTACCTATAAAATTTATGTAGGCTTGGTGTTTCTTATTTCTATGGTTCCATTTTATCCGGTTTTTTGGCTGCTGCTTAAAATAAAAAAATATAAAGCTACGCTTTGGCTTGAGCACTTTTGGGCAAAGGTGTTTTTACCAATTATGGGCATTTTTGTTAGCAAAGTTGATTTTCCACAACTAGAACAGCCTGTAATTATTTGCCCAAACCACTCTTCTTATTTCGACATTTTTGTTTCAATAAGGGTAATGCCCATGCCTTATTCTTTTATGGGAAAAGCAGAATTAAAAACATGGCCAATTTTCAATAGCTTTTTTAATTCAGGATTAAATATTTTGGTTGATAGGGAAAACAAACTTGGTTCTGCCAAAGCCTTTAGGCAGGCAATGAAAAAAATAGACTTAGGATATCATTTAATAATTTTTCCTGAAGGAACTTTTTCTAGTGATGTTCCTATGCTTAAAGAATTTAAAGATGGCGCGTTTGCTTTAGCCATTAAAAAGCAAATACCCATTTTACCTGTAACTTTTTTAGATAATTATAAACGATTTAGAACCGGCGGGTTTTTTAAGTCTAAAGCTACACCGGGAGTTTGCAGGGTAATTTTTCATGATATAATTCAAACAGAAGGTTTAACCCAAGCCGATTTAGTAAATTTGCGGCAACTTGTTTTTGACACCATTCAGAAACCCATAATTGAAGATGGAAATAGATGACAAATTAATTACTCAACTTTCTAGATTATCTAAGTTAGAGTTTAAAGAAGAAGAAAAGGGCGAAATAAAGTCTGACTTAAATAAGATGCTCTCTTTTGTAGAAAAACTTAATGAAGTTGATACCGAGAATGTTGAACCATTAATTTATTTAACTGAGGGATTTCAGGAAACAAGAAAAGATGAAGTAACAACCCAATTATCTCAAAAAGAGGCGCTGAAAAATGCTCCGCAAAAAGACTCCGATTATTTCAAAGTGCCAAGATTTTTGAATAAGAAAAATCAATAAATCTCGTAAACACCTAATTGAATATTGTGGTCTGAATATTCAAATGCTAGGTTTTCATACGATACACATTTAATGTAATCGTTATAAAGTTGCACATCAATCTTGTAGGGAAGCATCCAATTGTGTAAGGTTGCTCCATATTCAAAATGCACTTTATCAAAACCATCTTGAAACCCTTCGCTAAGTTGCTTGTAAGTGTGGAGGTATGGCGGACTGTTCATGTCGCCTAATATTAACATAGCATGCTTGTTTTCAAGGTTTTCTCTAATTAGCTGAACTTCTTCTTGTTGTTCGCCAATTATGCCTGTTAAATGCCCAAAGCTTTTGTCTTCTTGCTCTGCTAAGTTAAAAGACTGTAAGTGAATGTTATAAATAGTAAGGTTTTTATTTGATTTTATGGTTAAGTGATAACTAATTGCACCATTCATATTACCAATAGGTAGAAATATTTCTTCAGATGAGTTGATAGGGATTTT
>JAAZVO010000031.1 GCA_018623405.1 Crocinitomicaceae bacterium | reverse complement strand
CCTTACATGGTTACCGAAGCACTAAAAACTTATAAAGTTGAGGGAATAGAGAGCTACTATGTTTCTAATGTAGATGGCACGCATTTATACCAAACTCTTAAAAAGCTAGATGCGGAAGAAACACTTTTTATCATAGCTTCTAAAACATTTACGACCCAAGAAACAATGACCAATGCGCACTCAGCAAAAGATTGGTTGGTAAATCAACTAGGAAGTAAAAAAGCAGTTGCAAAGCATTTTGTAGCCCTTTCAACTGATGAAAAAGCTGTAAAAGACTTTGGAATTGACACCCAAAACATGTTTGTTTTTTGGGATTGGGTTGGAGGCAGGTACTCATTATGGAGTTCTATTGGGCTTTCTATCGCATTAAATATTGGCTATCAAAATTTTGAGCAACTACTTAAAGGTGCTGAAGCCATGGATACTCACTTTAAAACTGCTCCTTTTAAACATAACATTCCCTTTTTAATGGCAGTTTTGGGCATTTGGTACAACAACTATTTCGGCGCAGAAAGTCATGCCGTTTTACCTTACGATCAATACTTACATCGGTTTGCAGCTTATTTGCAGCAAGGAGATATGGAAAGCAACGGAAAATCAGTAGATAGAAATGGTGATTCTATTGCCTACCAAACCGGACCAATTATTTGGGGAGAACCCGGTACCAATGGTCAACATGCTTTTTACCAATTAATACACCAAGGCACCAAGTTAATTCCTTCAGATTTTATTGCCTTCGCAAATTCAAATAATCCTGTAGGAGACCACCATCCTAAATTACTCTCTAACTTTTTTGCCCAAACAGAAGCTTTAATGAATGGCAAAACAGCTGTAGAAGCAAAAGCAGAATTAGAGGCTTCAGGAAAGTCTATTGAAGAAGTGGAACAGTTACTGCCTTTTAAAGTATTCGATGGAAATAGACCTACAAATTCAATTTTTATTGATAAGCTAACCCCATTTAATTTAGGAAGGTTAATTGCTGCTTACGAGCATAAAATATTTGTGCAAGGTGCTTTTTGGAATGTTTACAGTTATGACCAATGGGGAGTAGAATTAGGTAAACAATTGGCCAAAAAGATTTTACCGGAAATAGAAAGTTCTGCAGCGGTTTCGTCTCACGACTCTTCTACCAATGGATTAATAAATTGGATGAAGCAAAAGGTTAAGTAAAGTATTTTTTACTGTCAACCATATAATCTTGCCTTACATTTAGCGGGTTTTGGTTAAGCAACAGGCAAGTTGCAGCAAATAATCTTGGAAACCTTTTTAAAAACTCTTCTGGTCTTTCAAAGAAATTTTCCAATACACCAGAAAAGAACTCATGCATATTGGTTTTTACATATTTTCTGAAAAAAGGATCTTGGCTTTTTTCATTATCAACCATAGAGGTTTCGGCTTCAAACTCCCAATCTTTATATCTCTTATACTGCATGGTAGCTTTATCTGAGAGGTGATTTATTTTAATGGCACTCGTAATTTCATGAATTGCCAAATTAATGCCATCATTAGGTATATGGTATCCATATTTTAAATCTTCCCAAGAGAAATAGATTTTACCAGATTCTGATGTAGCCCCTTTCATTTTTGGCAGGTACTCAGTTAACTGAAAAGTGGAGGGAAACACAATTATGGTGTGAAATTTATCTAAATCGAAAACCTTCCATCCAAAAGTAACTTGAGCTATTGCAGAACAAATCAAGGTTTTCATTTCAACATTAACCAAAATCCCCTTTCTGCCTTGAAATTCAAACGCATTATATAAATGAGCTATTCTTTTTAGAAATTTTGTTTTCCCATCGCTGCTAAGATTTGTAAAGTAAGGAAGCTTTCGTTCAAGAATTACTTTTACTACATTCAATTGGTAATCAGAAAGTTGGTTATTAAATGCCCTTTTGTAGTTATTATATCCTTTATAAAAAAGATAAATGGTGTAAGCAAAAGCTGAAATAAAGGCTAACGCAACTAGCCACATCACCAGAACCTCGAATAAGGAATGCCTAGGTTCGTTTGCTGACAATAAAACTATAAGAGGAATATTCAGGGTAAGGATAAGTTTTGGCTAAAATTAAAACTTTTCTCTCTCCTCAGGTTTTTGATAACTCACAAAAAAATTAATCCAAATAGCGCGAGAAATTTTAAAAATATAAGGCGTTAAAATTACCATTGAGCCAATACCTGCAATTAAATAAAACTCTAAGGTAAAAGAGGGGTATAACACTAATAAAGCCACCCAAACACTCACCAAATAAGCTATACATACTGCATAGCTTACATACATGGCTCCATAATAAAAACCAGGTTCCATCTCAAACTTTTGCTTGCAGGTGGGGCACTTTTCAGGCATATCGAAAAACCCATCTATTTTAAAAGGATTTTTATTTACGAACAAATCAGACTCGTGGCACCGTGGGCACTTCATCCTAAAAATACTGTAGAGTTTATTTCCTTTTCCTAACACGGCTATTATTTTTTGCAAAGTTGCGATACATCCATAAACAAGAGGTGATAACCATCACAATTTATAGGATATTAAACCCTATTTTTTTTAATTGGTTCCAATAATCGGGAAAAGATTTACTTACCACTGATTCGTCATCAAAAACCACCTTAGAATATAATCCGGCTATGGCAAATGCCATTGCCATCCGGTGATCGTTATACGTTTTTATGTTTAATTCATTTTGAAATTGGGCAAATCCTTTTATGCTTAAGGTTTCATTGGTTGTAATAACATCAAACTTTAACTTTCTCAACTCGGTCGCAAGATCTTCTATTCTATTCGATTCTTTTTGGGGCAGGGTTTGAAGCCCCGAAAGATGCACCTCAACTCTTTTTAGTGCAGCAGCTACGGCAAGTCCTTGAGCAACATCGGGCATATTGGTTAAATCCTCTCGCAATAAATTTAAAGAGGAGTTTATTTTTAATAACTGCATTCCAAGTTCAGTAAAGTTGACTTGAACTCCCAAATGCTCAAAAATATTTACTTGCAGAGCATCACCTTGAATAGTGTTTTGCGACAACCCCCTTAGCAAAAGTTTACATTGTTTGCTGTTTATGGCCATCCCTAAAAAAAAGGTAGCCGAACTCCAATCTACTTCTACTTTAAAGTCAACTTTTTTTAACGACTGAAAATATATTTCAATTTGATTTCCCTCCCAAGTTACTCTGTATCCAATTTGCTTCAGAAGGTTTATGGTTTGTTGAATGTATGGCCTTGAAACAACTTTACCTTTTAAATAAATTTTAAGCCCATCTTTAAAATTTAAAGCTACCATTAATAGGGCCGAAACAAATTGTGAGCTTCCTGAGGCATCTATTTCAATTGCCCCACTTTTTGGCGATTTAACACCTTTAATTTTTAAGGGAGCAAAACCTTCGTTTTCCAAATATTCAATTTTTGCTCCTGCAATTTTTAAAGCCTCCACCAAAGGTTTGATAGGTCTTTTATTAAGTCTTGATGAACCGGTTAAAACCACTTCAGCACCCTCGCAAAAAGCAAAATAGGCAGTTAAAAATCTTAGTGTTGAACCCGCATGATTTACATTTATTTCACCAAATTTCTTTTCTAAAGCTTTAACTAAAACCCTTGTATCATCAGCATCAGAAAGGTTACCTATTTTTATTTCAGGGTGAAATGCTTTTAATATTAGTAATCTGTTCGAAATACTTTTAGATGAAGGAAGGAAAACCTCCCCTTTTAATATGCCGGTAGGGTGAAAAACCTCAACCATACTTAGCCAAATATAATTTCAGATATTTAGTTACTTCCTTTTTTGTGAGCTGCTGATCAATTATTGCTTCACCCACCTTTTCTAACAATGTAAAATTGATTAAGCCTTCCTGATTATTTTTTTTATCGTGATTGATATACTCCTCGATTTTTGCTATTTCAATGCTAGGTTTTGAAAAATTCTCAATTATTAATTGATGTAGAATCTCGAAGTCTTGTTGGGGAAAGCCAAGCTTTTCATGCGATATAAATACCTCAAGTACCATTCCCCAAGCCACTGCTTCGCCATGAAGTAGTTCACCTTCATGTGCCGCCTCAATAGCATGACCTATGGTATGACCAAAGTTTAACTTTTTACGCTCGCCTTTTTCAAAAGGATCAATGTTTACGATGGCTTGTTTTACTTCTACTGATTGTTTTATCCATTCAGTACTCATCAACTCATCTAGCTTTTCGGTGGCTGCATACCATAATTTAGGTTGGGCAATCAAGCCATGTTTAATAGTTTCTGCAAAGCCTGAAACTAAATCTCTTTGAGGTAAAGTGGCTAAAAATTGATTACAGATGTAAGTTTTTTCTTGAGGTTGAATTACCCCAATTTGATTTTTTGCACCACCTAAGTTAATGCCTTGTTTTCCACCTACTGAGGCATCTACCATAGCCAAATAACTTGTAGGGATGTGTCTAAAACGCATCCCGCGTTTAAAGGTTGCAGCTACAAACCCTCCTAAGTCACAAACAACTCCACCTCCAAGAGAAAGTAAAACATCAGATTTTTGGAATTGATGTTCTTGTAAGGTTTCCCAAATCTGCACAGCAATTTCAATACTTTTTGATGCTTCACCCGGTTCAATTCCAATTAGCTCGGCCTGCTGCACAACTTTTGATTCGGCAATTTTAGGAAGGCATGAAGCCAAAGTGTTGGTATCGCAAATAATAGCAAACTTTATATCTTCTGCATACAAATCAGCATCTAAGGTCTTTGCCAAATCGGTTGAAGAACTATGAAATGAAATTGGTGTAAATGCAGAACTCATTAATTACAAGGGCAATCTTTTTCTAAATCTATACAGTGCAAAGTAGTTAAGGCGGCTGTTGAGTCAACCAAGGTAAAATTCATTAAGTAATCTAAGCCTTTATAGCTTGATTGCACCAAATATGATTTGTTTGCTTTTTGTGTTTCGCTATTTTCAAAATCAACTTCACCCTCAAGCAACATTACTCTAAAATCTTTATTGGAAAGGTCGAAACAATTGGTGTAACACAAAAAATTGGAGTTAGTAGTATCTAATCCTACGTTTAGTTTTTTCAAGACTCTGCTATTCGGAAAGTAGCCGCTAAAGTCTCTTCCCTTATCTTTTATTAGAGTGAAATACGCAAAAAAAGAGCCTATGATGGCTCCTGTAAAAAACAACATTAATCTTCTCGCCATAATCTAACTCATTGCTGCAATTAAAAGGTCAAGATCTTTAAAAGGTAAATTAAATGCTTCGCCCAAATACCTATTGGTAAGCGTTCCGTTAAACATATAAACCCCATTTCTAACTCCGTTATACCTCCTTAAAACACCTTCGAAACTACCATGTTCACCAAAATTGAGTAAAATGGGCAAGAAAATGTTACTTAAAGCATAAGAGGCAGTTCTAGAAACACGCGATGGAATATTTGGTACGCAATAATGAATAACATCGTTGTAAGAGAAATAGGGATTATCATGAGTTGTTACTTCAGAAGTTTCAAAGCAACCTCCATGATCAATACTTACATCAACTATTACACTTCCGAATTTCATTTGCTCAACCATTTCTTTGGTTACAATAACCGGGGTTTGTCCTGCTTTTGCTCTAATAGCTCCAATGGCAACATCTGCTGTTTTTAATGCATTAGAAATGGTTTCAGGCTGGGCAGTGCTTGTAAAAAACCTTGTTTTAAGGTCGTTTTGTATTCTTCTTAATTTAAAGATAGACTCATCAAAAACCTTGATGGTAGCTCCTAGACCCAAGGCGGCTCTAGCTGCAGATTCACCAACAGTTCCGGCACCAAAAATTACTACCTCGGTAGGCCTAACGCCTGTAATATTTCCGAGCATTGCTTTACGGCTATTATCGCCCTGACATAGCATTTCTGCCGCAATTAAAATAGATGTATTACCCGCAATTTCACCCATTGCCCTAACTACAGGATAAATTCCTTCATCATCTTGAATGTAATCCCAAGCGATACCGTTAATTTTCTTTTGGCTCAATTTAACCATATAGTCTTTTGGCTGCACTGTTAATTGCAAGGCAGAAACCAAGGTTTGTTGGGGCTGCATCATCGAAATCTCATCTAAGGTTGGTGGAGCAACCTTCATGATTAGCACAGCGTTTTTATAAACTTCAGCAGCTGAATAGTAAATCTGAGCTCCGGCTTCGCTATACTCATTATCCATAAAGTTAGCTCCCTTACCTGCACCCGACTCCATCATTACTTCGTGGCCATTAGCAACTAGTACTTTTACAGCATCTGGTGTAAGGGCAACCCTATGTTCTTGAAAGGCAATTTCTTTTGGAATTCCAATTACCATTTTGCCATCACCCTCTTTTATGGGAACTAATTGTTCTTTAGGTTGTAGCAGTGCTTCTTGAGATAATGATTTGAGGGTTTCTCTTGAGATTTCCATATCGGCATCGGATTATTCGAATCGTAAAAATAACCGAAATACTTCAATCTATTTTAAGGAAGCCTCAATAAGCCTTTTGTTTCCTTCAAGCGTAATTTTTACCTCAAAAAATGTTTCAGGTAAAAGGCTGGGAATTCTTTCAGGCCATTCCAAAAAACAAATATTACCCGAATCAAAATATTCCTCTAATCCATAGTCTAAGGCTTCTTCTTCTGACTCTAAGCGGTAAAAATCGAAGTGATAAATAATTTCACCCGCTTCAGTTTCATATTCATTAATCAATGAAAATGTAGGGGAGCTTAAAGGCGAAACAACTCCTAATTGTTGGCAAATAGCTTTAATTAGGGTAGTTTTTCCTGCCCCCATTTCACCAACAAAAAGAATAATTTTTTCATCGGCAATGACATTGATAATTTGTTTGGCAATTGCCGGTAACTCATCTAATGAAGACAGTTCAAGTTTCATTACCTGGGTATTAAACTCACAAAAGGCACTAATACTTCTTCTAAAGAAACCCCTCCATGCTGAAAGGTGTTCTTGTAGTATTTTACGTAATAATTATAATTATTTGGGTAAGCAAAAAAGTCTGTTTCTTTCGCAAAAATAAACCTCGAACTTACGTTTGATTTAGGCAAATAGCCATGTTCAGGGTTTTTTATTTCAAAAACTTCTTTCTCATTATAAGTAAGGTTTTTACCTACTTTATATCGCAAATTAGAGTTGGTATTTCTATCGCCAACCACTTTTACAGGATCTTTTACCAAAACACTTCCGTGGTCTGTAGTAATAATTACTTTTCTTCCTAATGAGGCAATTTTCTTTAATGCTTCAAATAACGGAGAGTGCTCGAACCAGGAAACTGTTAGAGACCGGTATGCGGCTTCATCATCTGCTAGCTCTTTTATAAGCTCCATTTCTGTTTTGGCGTGCGATAACATATCCACAAAATTGTACACCAACACATTCAAATGCCGATTCATAATGTTTGGAATCTGATCCAAGAATTTTCTCCCTTCAGTTAAATTTACAATCTTGTTGTAAGAAAATTGAAAACCTCCATCTAACCTTTCAATTTGCTTTTCTAAAAACTTAGCTTCAAAAAGGTTTTTCCCACCTTCTTCTTCTTCATTTTTCCAATAATGAGAATAAACTTTGGCCATATCTGAAGGTAGCATACCAGAAAAAATCGCATTTCTTGCATAGGTGGTTGCTGTAGGTAAAATAGAATAATATATTTCTTCACTCTCAATTCTAAACAATTGGTTTACCATAGGTTGAATTGCTTTCCATTGGTCGTACCTTAAATTATCTATTACCACAAAAAACAAGGGTTCCTCTTCTAAATCAGGCATCACCCAATTTCTGAAAAGGTTATGAGACATAACCGGAGCATTCTCATCATTACCGCGCAACCAATCGATGTAGTTTGATTGCAAAAACTTGAAAAAGTTTTGGTTGGCCTCTTTTTTCTGCATGTTTAAAATCTCAAACATGCCCTCGTCTTCAGATTTGCCCAATTGCAACTCCCAATACACCATTTTTTTGTAAAGGTCAATCCACTCATAAGCATCTAACCTATCGTTAAGCTTTAACCCAATCTCTCTAAATTCTTTTTGATAGCTTGATGAAGTTTTTTCACTTACCAAACGCCTAGTATCAAGATTCTTTTTTATAGAAAGAAGAATTTGGTTTGGATTAACAGGCTTTATTAAGTAATCTGAAATTTTAGAGCCTATGGCATCTTCCATGATATATTCTTCTTCACTTTTGGTAATCATTACCACCGGAAGCTGTGGAAGCATCTCTTTTACTTTCGAAAGTGTTTCTAAACCTGAAAGTCCCGGCATATTCTCATCCAAGAAAACAATATCAAAATCTTGTTCTTCTAAAATATCAATCGCTTCATTTCCATTATTTGATGTAACTACCTCATAACCTTTATCTTCCAAGAACATAATATGCGGTTTAAGCAGGTCAATTTCATCATCAGCCCATAAAATCCTTATCTTATCCATTTATTTACCAATTTTTGCAGTGAAATTAAACAATCCAACAGTGGAGTCTTCGCTTTTCTCTAGTAAAAGAAAAATCTTTAACGACCCGGTTTACGGTTTTATTACAATTCCGCATGAGTTAATCTTTGATATTGTTGAGCATCCCTATTTTCAGCGGTTAAGAAGAATTGCTCAATTGGGTTTAACCAATATTGTATATCCGGGTGCAAACCATACAAGATTTCAGCATGCTTTAGGTGCTACACATCTAATGACCAATGCCGTAGAGGTTTTAAGAAACAAGGGGCATGAAATAACCAAAGAGGAAGCTCTAGGCGTTACCATTGCCATTTTGCTTCACGATATTGGTCATGGTCCATTTTCTCACACCCTAGAAAATACTTTAGTTGAGGGGGTTCATCACGAGAAAATAAGCAGTTTAATAATACATGAACTTAATAAAGAGTTTAACGGTGAATTAGATTTAGCTATTACGATTTTTGAAGGCACCTACCATAAAAACTTTTTACATCAATTGGTTTCTAGCCAATTAGATATGGATAGGCTAGATTATTTAAAACGCGATAGTTTTTTTACTGGTGTTTCTGAAGGGGTTATTGGCTCAGATAGAATAATAAAGATGCTAGAGGTAGTAAACGACCAGCTTGCAGTAGAGGCTAAGGGCATTTACTCTATCGAAAAGTTTATTGTTGCTCGAAGGCTTATGTATTGGCAGGTTTACCTGCATAAAACGGTATTGGCGGCAGAATTCTTATTGACAAAAATTCTGTTAAGGGCAAAGTATTTAGCCCAAGCAGGCGAGAAAGTTCCTGCTCCTGAGAACCTAAAGGTATTTTTAAAGAACACCTTTTCAGAAGTATCGTTTTCACCAAGCTCTGATGCATTTAAAGCATTTGTTCAATTGGATGATTTTGACATTCTAAGTTGCATTAAAACATGGAGTAACCATCCAGACTTTGTTTTAAGTTACCTTTCAAACTCACTGATAAACAGAAAGCTCAATAAAATTAAAATTCAGAATGAGCCTTTTATTGGTGGCTATGAAGAAGATGTTTTGGAAAAGGCTTCAAAAAAATTCAAATTATCTGCTGAGGAGCTTTTCTATTTGGTTTATTCCGGCGAAATAAGCAATCATGCCTACAGCAAAGATGAAGACCAGATAAACATTTTATACAAAGATGGAAGCGTATCAGACATTGCCGCAGCAGCAGATTTATTAAACATTTCGGTAATGAGTAAACCCGTTACCAAACATTTTTTATGTTTTCCAAAAGAACTAGACCAATAGCCTTAAAAACCATGTTAATAAATAGTAAACTCGCTCAAAGTCAATCCCCATCATTATTCTATTTTTGAGCAACTAGAACAAAATACCTACATGGAGTTTTCCGCGCAAGCGTTAGCAAGTATTTTAGAAGGTGAGGTTGAAGGAAATCCTGATGTTTTAGTCAACCAATTATCAAAAATTGAAGAAGGGGTACCTGGCAGTATTTCCTTCTTAGCTAACGAACAATACACCGATTATGTCTATTCTACCAAGGCTTCTATTGTTATTGTAAACAAATCTTTTGAAGCTACACAGCCCATCAACAATACAACAACTTTGGTTAGGGTTAATGATGCGAGAATGGCTTTTGCTAAACTTTTAGAAACCTACCAGAAAATGACGGCCCCAAAAGCCGGAATTCATAAAACTTCCATAGTTGAGGATTCTGCAAAAATTGGAGAAGGATGTTATATAGGGCCCAATGTTTATGTAGGAGAAAACGTTTCCATCGGAAATAACTGCCAAATTTATGCCGGCGTTTACTTAGGTACCGATGTTAAAATTGGAGCCGATACCATTTTAAAACCGGGTGTTAAGGTGATGGATCATTGCGAAATAGGCGAAGATTGTTTATTGCATCCGGGAGTGATTATTGGAGGCGATGGGTTTGGGTTTGCGCCAAATTCTGAAAACAATTACCAAAAAGTAGTACATACCGGTAATGTTATTATCGAAGACCATGTAGAAATAGGCGCCAACACCACTATAGATATAGCAACCTTAGGCTCAACAATAATTAAAAGAGGCGTTAAGTTAGATAACTTGATTCAAGTTGCCCACAACGTAGAAATTGGTGAAAATACCGTAATAGCTGCACAAACAGGAATTGCAGGTTCAACCAAAATTGGAAAAAACTGCATGATTGGAGGCCAAGTTGGAATTGTAGGGCACATAACTATTGCTGATGAAGTAAAAATTGCAGCACAAAGTGGCATAGGACAATCTATTACAGAGAAAGGGCAAATTTTTCAAGGTTCACCTGCCTTCTTCATTGGCGATTACAAACGCTCTTATGTAATGTTCAGAAAACTTCCTGAACTACAAAATGAGCTAAATGAGTTGAAAAAAGCATTGAAAAAATCTTAACCATGTCAGATTTTCAAAAAACCCTTAAAGAAGAATTTCAGATTTCCGGAATCGGATTACATACCGGCGAGAAGGTTACTATGACCATAAAGCCTGCCGCAGAAGATCATGGTTATGTATTTCAAAGAATTGACCTTGAAGGCAAACCAACTGTTAAAGCAGATTTAGATTATGTAACCCATACAGAAAGAGGCACTTCGTTAGAGCAAAATGGAGCGGTAGTAAACACTACTGAACATATTCTTGCTGCCCTTTACGGACTTGAAGTTGATAACGCGCTAATTGAGTTAGACGGACCTGAAATTCCAATTTTAGATGGAAGCTCCAAATTCTTTGTAGATGCAATACAGAAAGGGGGAATTGTTGATCAAAAAAAGGAGAAAAACTACTTTGTGCTGAGTGAAAATGTAGCTTTCGAAAACGAAAAAAAGCAAGTAGAAATGCTTGCTGTGCCAACTCCCGAAGGCGAATTTAGAATTACGGTAATGGTAGATTACCAAAGTCCGTTATTGGGAACCCAACATGCCTCTATGTATCATGTTGGAGAATTTGCCACAGAAATATCTAAATGCCGAACTTTTGTTTTTTTAAGAGAATTAATTCAGTTGGTAAACCATGGATTAATTAAAGGAGGTGATGTAGAAAATGCCATTGTAATGGTAGATACAAATATCTCTGAAGAGGAAAAAGAAAGACTCGCAACTACATTTAATAGAGATAAATCTGAGCTTCAGAAAATAGGTATTGGGATATTAAATAATGTTGAGCTTCAGTATGAAAATGAGCCTGCAAGACATAAGCTATTAGATATTGTTGGCGATCTTGCCTTAATTGGCCGACCTTTTAAAGGTCATATTTTGGCTGCAAGACCCGGACATCAAACCAATGTTGAATTTGGAAAGATGTTGCGCAACATTATGCTCAAGGCAGAAAGCTCAGAGCCTAAGTTTAATATTGAGGCAGATGCCGTTTACGATATTAACCAAATAGAAAAAATGTTACCACATAGGTACCCTTTCTTATTGGTAGATAAAATAATTGGAGTAGATGAAAACTCAATTACCGGAGTAAAAAATGTAACCAGAAACGAACCGTTTTTTAATGGCCATTTTCCTGAAGAACCTGTAATGCCAGGTGTACTTCAAATTGAAGCTATGGCCCAAGTAGGTGGCATTTTTGCTTTACATAGTTTAGATGAGCCTGAGCGATACTCTACTTATTTCTTGAAAATAGATAATGTAAGGTTTAAACAAAAGGTTATTCCCGGAGACTCGGTAGTATTTCATTTAACTTTACTAACACCTATCAGAAGAGGTATCGTTCACATGGAAGGAAAAGCCTATGTTCGCAACAAATTGGTATTTCAAGCCGAAATGATGGCTCAAGTAATCAAAAATAAATAATGGCAGCTGTTCCAAATATTCATCCAAATGCTAAAGTTGGCAAAAACACAGTTGTAGCTCCCTTTGCTACAGTTGAAGACAATGTAATAATTGGTGATGATTGTTGGATTAGTCCCGGAGCTGTAATAATGTGGGGAACCCGATTAGGAAATGGCTGTAAAATATTTCCCGGAGCAGTGGTTGGTGCCATACCACAAGATTTAAAATTTCAAGGAGAAGCTACAACTTGTGAGATTGGCAATAACACCACCATAAGAGAGTGTGCCACCATCAATCGAGGTACTGCATTTAGAAATAAAACCTCAATTGGCGATAACTGTTTAATTATGGCATACGTGCACGTTGCACATGATTGCGCCATAGGTAACAATGTGATATTAACCAATAATGTAACCCTTGCAGGGCATATAGAAATTGATGATTATGCCATTTTAGAAGGATTGGTTGCAGTACAACAGTTTGTAAAAATTGGAGCTCACGCATTTGTTACCGGAGGCTCTTTGGTAAGAAAAAATGTACCACCCTACGTAAAAGCGGCAAGAGAGCCTTTAGCCTTTGCAGGTGTAAATACTATTGGTTTAAAAAGAAGAGGTTTTTCTGACCAAAGCATCAATCAAATTGAGATGATTTACAAAAACCTTTTTGTACTCAATAAAAACTTAGGCGAAGGAATTCAAAAGGTTGAATCTGACCTTGAAGACTCTGAAAACAAAAACCATATTCTTGATTTTATCCGAAACTCTGAAAAAGGAGTAATCAGGAGCATGTTAGATTAAATGATTTCAATTTCCGTAAAAGAATTATCGAAAAAGTTCAATAAAAATCTACTTTTTCAAAACCTCAATTTTACGATAAATCAAGAGGAGCACCTTGTTATTTTGGGGCATAACGGCTCAGGAAAGTCATCTTTGTTAAAATGCATGATGTTTTACAATTACCCTTCATCGGGTGAAGTTGTGCTTACCGTAAATCAAAAAATTATCAGTTTAGAGGAAATAGCAAAAAGCATTGCTGTTGCTACACCTTATTTAAGCCTTGAAGAAGACCTCACCTTCCAAGAAATTATTGAATTTCAGCAACGCTTTAAGCCTTTAAAGGAAGGTTATACCCCAAAAAGTATTATTGCCCTTGCCGGACTCGAAAAGCATAGTAAAAAGAGGTTAAAGAGTTTTTCTTCGGGCATGAAACAAAGAGTGAAACTATCATTAGCCATATTTTTTGACACCCCATTTTTATTTTTAGATGAACCATGCAGCAACCTAGATGCGCAAAGTGTGGCTTGGTACCAAGAAATGCTATCAAACAACCTACAAAATAGAATAGCCGTTGTTTGTTCAAATCAAAATAAAGAAGAATTTTTCTTTGCTAGGAAGAGTATAAAACTAGGCCAAAAACAACCACAAATTGTGGATGTGAATTAATTACTTTTGAACCCAAATTAGATTTTATGGCAACTACATCAGATTTTAGAAACGGACTTTGTATTGAATTTAATCACGACCTATTTACCATTGTTGAGTTTTTGCACGTTAAACCCGGAAAAGGCCCTGCATTTGTTAGAACCAAATTAAAAAGTTTAACTACCGGAAAAGTGCTAGACCACACATTTACGGCAGGTGTAAAGGTTAATGATGTAAGAATTGAAAGAAGGCCATACCAATATCTATATCAAGATGATACAGGGTTCCACTTTATGCATACCGATACTTATGAGCAAATATTTCTACAGCCACAAATGATTGAAAATCCTCAATTTTTAAAAGAGGGAGATGTTGTAGAAATAATGTTTCATGCAGATAAGGAAGAGGCATTAACTTGCGATTTACCTCCATTTATTGAGGCTGAAGTAACCTATACTGAGCCAGGTATTAAAGGAGATACCGCCACCAATACCTTAAAGCCCGCTACCATTGAAACCGGAGCAGAAGTAAAAGTTCCATTATTCATCAATATTGGTGATAGAATTAAGGTAGATACACGTACCGGAGTTTACTCAGAAAGAGCAAAATAAGTCATGAAGTTTCCTTCTCCCTTAACTCCCCAAAAAATTGCTGATTTATTGGGAGGAGAGGTTTTCGGTGATACCTCAATTGAAATAAGCGGATTAAATGAACTCCATAGAATTGAGCAAGGCGAATTGGTTTTTGTTGACCACCCCAAATACTATGATAAAGCGCTTAATTCTGATGCCGATTGTATTCTAATTAACAAAAAGGTTGACCCACCAAGCGGAAAAGCCATTATTGTTATTGAAGATCCCTTTTCTGCATTTAACAGGCTTTCTGCAATGTATAGCAGTTTAAAAGTTTCTGTTAATCCAATAGCAGATTCAGCATTTATTGGACAAGGTACTACCATACAGCCCAATGTTTTTATTGGCGAAAACGTGAGAATTGGCAAAAACTGTGTGATTCATGCAGGAGTTACGATAAACTATAACTGCGTAATTGGCAATAACGTAATTATCCACTCAAACGCTGTAATTGGGGGCGAGGCATTTTATTACAAGAAAAGACCTTCCGGCTACGATAGGTTAAACAGTGTAGGAAACGTAGTAATAGAAAACAATGTTGAAATTGGTGCAAACACTACAATAGACAGAGGTGTAACTGCCGATACAATTATAGGAGAAGGAACCAAAATTGACAATCTAGTGCAAGTGGGGCACGATACCGTAATTGGGAAAAATTGCTTGATTGCATCTCAAACCGGAATTGCAGGATGTGTAGTTTTAGAAGATGATGTTACCCTTTGGGGCCAAGTTGGAATTGCAAGTGGAATAACCATTGAAAAAGGAGTAACAGTATATGCCCAAAGCGGCACAAACAGAACTTTAGAAGCCGGCAAAACCTATTTTGGTTCGCCTGCCGGAGAAGCCAAAGAAAAGTTCAAAGAGATGATGTTGCTAAAGAAGTTACCCGATTTAATCAAAAAATTATCCTAACTTTCCCTAGTGGGTTTCAAAGAGTTTAAGCTCAACGCATTATTAGAGGTATCAAAGGCCATCAACAATAACCTAGCGCCAGAAAAACTCTTTTTGCTTTTAAAGTTTTTTCTTAAAAACCAACTGAAAATAAAAAAAGGTTGTTTGCTTAAAGTAGATGATTCAGGTTTTTCTGAGTTGATTACCTATGGATTAAGCAACCAATTTAATGAAGATGACTTTGCAAAACTTAAACAGTTTAAAGACATTACTTATGTTGGTAAGTTAGAACAAAATCCGCTGCCTGAGTTTGAAGCCATCATCCCAATAGCCCATAAATTCGAAATTGTTGCCTACCTAATGGTTGGCGATATTGAAGAACACAAAGACTTTACAGTAACGCCTGTTATTAGAAATTTAAGATTTATTCAAACGCTTGCTAATTTGGTTGTAGTTGCAGTAGAAAATCAAATTTTAGAGGCTCAAAAAAGAGAAAATATTAAGTTTAGGAAAGAGTTGGAGCTTGCAAGCCATATCCAACAATTACTTATTCCGAAAGAGCTTCCTAAACGAAAGCAGTTTTCAGTAGCTGCAAAATATCAACCGAAAGACAAAATTGGGGGCGATTATTACGATGTTATCAAACTAACAGACCACTCTTACTTTTTTTGCTTGTGCGATATTTCGGGCAAAGGAATTACCGCAGCCATGATAATGGCCAACTTTCAAGCAATTTTACGAGGAAGCATCCATCGATTGAAAGATTTTAAAGCTTTCATTACCTACCTCAACAAAAAGGTAATTGAGTTAGCAGGCTACGATTATTTCGTTACCTTTTTTGGAGGAGTTTACAACCTTGAAACCAAAGAGTTGCAATACATAAACGCTGCCCATTTTCCTCCTATAATCAAAACTGAAAACACGAATGCAAACTTACCGACCAACATTCCCGGACTTGGAATGGTAGCTGAATTACCAAATTTCGAAATCCAAAAGCTAAATATCACCTCACCTACAAACATCATTGGATTTACAGATGGCGCTACGGATGTAACAAACGAGAAAGGTGAATTTTTTGGAGAAGAAAACCTTGAGAAGCACCTGTTTAAACAGGCGTTTTTAGCCCCAAATGAGCATATTGAAACAACCCTTAACACCATAAAACAATACGTTGGTAAAAATGGATTGTATACAGATGACTTAACCTTAATGAGTATTAGGTTAAATTAATTTTTTCGGTTTGGTGGCTACAAACCCTTTTAAGTAAAAAGGCTCGAAGTAAGCTAAATCTTCGAAGGCTTTTAAATTGAACTTTTGCTGAACCTCTTTTGCCATTAGTTGGGCAGATGGAAAAATATTGGGAATGATTTTTACATGGGCAATGTTTTGAAAAGTAGCTTGAAACTTTTCTGCCCCTGGTCCAAACAAAATCACATTTTT
>JAAZVO010000219.1 GCA_018623405.1 Crocinitomicaceae bacterium | reverse complement strand
GTATTTTTTTAAAGGATATGAATCAGTTTGGTGCAGTAAATGAAATATATGGTAGTTTTTTTATTTCCAACCCTCCTGCTAGAGAAACGGTACAAGTAGCAAAACTCCCTAAAGATGTTAATGTTGAGATTTCAGTAATTGCAATAAAGCAATAGATAAAGCTTCTCTTAAATTTGAGCATATTAATAGTTAAATTCGCGACTCATTTGAAAATTAAAAAATCTAAATAATGAATTACGATCTTATCGTTTTAGGAAGTGGACCTGGTGGATATGTAGCAGCCATTCGAGCTTCACAATTAGGATTAAAAACTGCTGTTGTAGAAAAAGAAGCCTTAGGTGGCATTTGCTTAAATTGGGGTTGTATCCCAACTAAAGCGCTTTTAAAAAGTGCTTCAGTTTTTGAATACTTAAATCATGCTTCAGATTTTGGTATCAATATTAAAGATGCAAGTGTAGATTTTGATGCCATGATAAAAAGAAGTCGTAGCGTAGCCAATGGCATGAGCAAAGGTGTTGAGTTCTTAATGAAAAAGAACAAAATTGATGTTTTGATGGGTTATGGAAAGATAACCTCTGCCAAAACCATTGAAGTTGAAAACGATAAAGGAGAAAAAACCACTTACGAAGCCAAAAACATTGTAATTGCAACAGGTGGAAGAGCAAATGCTTTACCTTCTCTTCCTATTGATGGCGAAAAAGTAATTGAATACAGAAAAGCTATGAGCCTTGAAAAACAACCCAAGAAAATGGTTGTAATTGGTTCAGGTGCTATCGGTTCTGAGTTTGCATACTTCTACAATTCTATTGGCACTGAAGTTACTATTGTTGAGTATTTACCACATTTAGTTCCTAATGAGGATGAGGAAGTTTCAAAACAATTGGAAAGAAGTTTCAAAAAAGCAGGCATGAAACTTTTATTGGGAGCTGAATACAAAAGCATTGATACATCAGGAAAGCAAGTAAAAGTTACGGTTAACACCAAAAAAGGTGAAGAAGTACTTGAATGCGATGTTGTACTTTCTGCAGTTGGTGTTAAAGCTAACTTAGAAAATATTGGTCTTGAAGACGTAGGTATTGTTGCAGATAAAGGAAAAATTCAGGTAAACGAAAACTACGAAACCAATATTCCTGGAGTATATGCTATTGGAGATTGCACCCCAGGCCCAGCCCTAGCTCACGTAGCTTCTGCTGAAGGAATTATTGCAGTTGAACATATTGCAGGACATAACCCTGCTCCACTAGACTATAAAAATATTCCTGCTTGCACCTATTGTTCTCCTGAGGTTGCTTCTGTTGGAATGACCGAAAAGCAAGCTAAAGAGGCAGGTTATGATATTAAAGTAGGTAAGTTTCCATTTTCTGCATCTGGTAAGGCAAGTGCTGCAGGACATAAAGATGGATTCGTTAAATTAATATTTGATGCTAAGTACGGCGAATTACTTGGTGGACACATGATTGGTTATAATGTTACAGAAATGATTGCTGAAATAGTTTCAATTAGAAAACTAGAAACAACAGGGCATGAAATTATTAAAACTGTACACCCTCACCCAACCATGAGTGAAGCCATTATGGAGGCAGCAGCAGCAGCCTATGATGAGGTAATTCACCTATAATAATTTCGTTTACAACGATTTTAAAAGCAGCCGTGAATAATTATCTCGGCTGCTTTTTATTTTTGACCTTTGTAGTATATGTGTGGCATTGTTGGTGTAATAGCAAAATCTGAGAAAGGCAGGGTAGCCTTTCAAAACATGTCACAAGCATTACAATCGCTAAACAAAAGAGGACCAGACCACCAAGGTATCTTTAGTAAAAGCAATATTTGCTTTGGCCATGCTCGGCTTTCCATTATTGATACTTCAGAAGCTGCAAATCAGCCATTTCAAGATCCTTCTCAAAGGTTTACTGTTATTTTTAATGGAGAGATTTACAACTTCCAACAGCTCAAAAAACAACTAGAACAACTTGGGTTTGCATTTTACACACAAAGCGACACTGAAGTTTTACTAAACCTTTTTATTGCTTACCGAGAAAAATGCGTTGATCACCTAAATGGGTTCTTCAGCTTTGCCGTTTACGATGCTGAAACAAAAGAAGTTTTTGTTTTTAGAGACAGATTGGGCATTAAGCCTTTGGTTTACTACGAAGATGAAGATAAAGTAATTTTTGCCTCTGAAAATAAAGCTATACATGCCTTTTCTATTACAAAAGAGTTAGATAAAACTGCTTTATTCACCTATTTGCAGCTCAACTACATACCGTACCCAAAAACCATACTTCAACATATTAAAAAGCTTCCACCCGGACATTTAATGAGACTTCAATCGGAAAGTTTAAATGAAGTTTCTACAGCAATCCATCAATATTACAAAATCCCCTTTTCAGCAAAAAACCTTATTGATGTTTCCCCAAAAAGCTATAACGAGGCAAAAAAGACCTTAAGAGAAAAAATTGGCAACGCAGTAGAAAAACGTTTGGTTGCCGATGTTCCTTTAGGCAGCTTTTTAAGTGGTGGTATAGACTCATCAATTATTGCCATAGAAGCCAAAAAGCGAAAATCTGATTTACAAACCTTTTCCATTTGTTACCCTAATGAACCTTTTTTTGATGAAACTAAATATGCAAGAGCTGTTGCAGAAAAACACAAGATTAATCATGAAGTATTTGAAATAAAGGCAGAAGACCTATATGAAAACCTTCATAATGTTTTAGATTACCTTGATGAGCCCTTCGGCGATTCATCTTGTTTACCTGTTTACATCCTATCTCAAAAAACTAGTAATAAGGTTAAAGTGGCCCTTTCGGGCGATGGTGCAGATGAAATGTTTGCCGGCTACAACAAACACTTTGCTGAGTTTAAAACCACTAATCCTGGCATAGGTGGATTAGTTGCAGGCGCCGTTTCACCAATTTCTCAATTATTGCCACAAAGTAGAAACTCCAAATTAGGAAACCTAAATAGAAAACTTGCGCGATTTAATGAAGGGAGAAAACTTTCTAGAAAAAACAGGTATTGGCGTTGGGCTTCCATTTGCGATGAGGAAGAAGCAAATTACTACCTCAAAGAAAAACTTATTATTAAAGAGCAAAGGTTAACCGATGAGGCATTTAATTATAAGAAGGTAAAGGATTTATTTACAAAACCTATTTTAAAGGAAGGTTTATTTAATGAAGTTTTACTTGCCGACATGCACTTGGTTTTACCCAATGACATGCTGCACAAAGTTGATATGATGAGCATGGCCAATAGCTTGGAGGTTAGAACCCCTTTTTTAGATCACGAGTTGGTAAATTATGCATTTAAGCTCCCTTCTGCGTTTAAGATTAATAACCTCATCAGAAAAAAAATTTTACAAGGAGCTTATAAAGATGAATTACCTGACCTATTGTTTAACAGGCCAAAACAAGGGTTTGAAGTACCTTTATTAGGTTGGTTTCAAGGCGAATTAAAATCTAAAATTGAACAACAATGGTTGTCGTTAGAGTTTATCGAAGAACAAGGCATTTTTAATCCTGAAGCTATACAAATGCTCAAGACTAGGCTTTTTTCAAAAAATCCGGGTGAAGCAGTTGGCACCACTTGGGATTTAATAGTTTTTCAAAATTGGTATCTAAAATATTTTCTTAGCTAATGCCTAAGGTTTTAAGGATCATCAATAGGTTTAATTTAGGTGGACCAACTTATAATGTTGCCTACCTCACCAAATTTATGGCTCCTGAATTCGAAACACTTTTGGTTGGAGGCATGAAAGACGAAACTGAGGATTCATCGCTTTTTATTACCGAAAAGCTAGGGTTAAAACCTAAGATGATTGGAAGTATGCAGCGAGAAATTAATTTGGCAAACGATTTAAAAGCCTATAAAGAGCTTAAAAAAATCATCGTTGATTTTAAACCAGACATTGTTCACACACACGCTTCAAAAGCAGGAACTTTAGGCAGATTAGCAGCTTACCATGCTAATGTTCCAATAATTGTTCACACTTTTCACGGACATGTTTTCCACTCTTATTTCGGAAACCTAAAAACAAACTTTTATAAAGCAATTGAGCGATACTTGGCAAAACGCACTTCTTGTATTGTTGCTATTTCAGAAAAGCAAAAGCAAGAATTAGCAGTTGATCATAAAATTGCAAAGCCTCAAAAGTTTAGGGTAATACCTTTAGGTTTTGACTTATCAAGATTTGTAGCAAACCAACAAGACAAAAGAAATTCTTTTAGAAACCAATTTAAGTTAGATAACGAAACTGTGGCCATTGGAATAATTGGCAGGTTGGTACCTATAAAAAACCATGAACTATTTTTACGAAGCTTTGAATATGTTTTAGACAATACAACACAAAAAGTAAAAGCATTTATTATTGGTGATGGTGAACTTTACAAACAATTAAAATTAGCTGCAACAAGAATTGGATTAGGATATAATGAAAAGGATAAATATCACTTCCTTAAACACCTTTTCTTTACCTCTTGGATGCACGATGTAGATGTTGCTTATGCCGGCCTAGATGTTGTTGCACTTACATCACTAAATGAAGGTACACCTGTAAGTTTAATTGAAGCACAAGCCGCCGGAAAACCTGTTGTTTCTACAAATGTTGGCGGGATAAAAAACATTATTGAGCATAAAAAAACCGGGTTTTTACATGAGGTTGCAGATGAAGAAGGTTTTAAAAACTCTTTACTAAATTTAGTAACCAACCAACCACTAAGAGAAAAAATGGGAAAGGAAGGAAGGGAAGACATCCTTGAAAAGTTTAGCTAT
>JAAZVO010000218.1 GCA_018623405.1 Crocinitomicaceae bacterium | reverse complement strand
TAATGAATCTTCAGGATATTTACCTAGAACATGAGTTCTATTATAACAGCAAGCTGTAATATTTCCTCCTTGCTCAAAATTTAAAGATGAAAAAGGAGCATGACATGAATATTTCCTTGCCTCTTTTGGTCTAGTTTCATTATATGCATTGAATGCCTTTGGATTTAGTTTCATGAAATAGCTATTTGCTTGGAATAAATTCTTTTCAGATTTAACATATAACTTTTGTAATTCATATCAGATGAATAGCTTAAAGCCGCTTCTCTATACTTATCATAAAAAGCCTTTTGGTTTTTGAATTTTAGAATCATTTCTGCAACCTGTTTTTCATTTCCCGAATCAACTAAGCAAATACCATTATGATTAGGAATTTCAGTCATTCCTTTATTCTCATATGAAATTACAGGAATACCAAAACTTAGTGCTTCCAACTGAGACAACGAAAAACCTTCCCATTTTGAAAGTAACAGTAAAACGTCTAATTCTTTAAAAATCTTAGTTAGGTCATTTTGCCATCCCATAAATGAGATATTATTCACTTTTTTCAAGCTTGCCTCTTTCTGCATTTCTTTAAAATCTGGTCCTGCGCCAAATACTATAAAATTTAATCCATTATGGGTTTTTAACAATTCAGCAACCCTTAAAAAGCCTTTCCAGTTTTTTCTTTCTATTACCCTACCAACAAACCCTATATTAAAAGAATCTTTTTTTCTATTATTCTCCTTTTCTGAAACAGTATGAAAAGCTACATTTTTCAATAAGTTTATTCTATTTGACTCAACTCCCAAATTAAAAATTAATTCTGATTTTACAGCATTTGAAACCGCTATGAATTTTGCTTTTTTAAATTTCCTGTAGACTAGCTTAACAATTTTTCCTGCGAGATCTTCTCTAAAAACCTCTCCGTGTTCGTGGATTAACCAGTTGGTTTGTATCCCCATTTTTGACAATAAATACCCATGAATTAAACTGTTGTTTAAATGTAGATGAACAATGTTTGGTTGGGTTTGGATTAAAAATTTTTTTAATTTAAAAATCCTTATCAATGAAAGTTTTGAATTAGACCCATCATAAATAATATTGTTGGTGTTTTTTAAACCTCCTCTCAGCACATAGCCTTTAAATTCAACATCTTGAAAGTCATAATTCAAAAAAAATTTAAACATAGTTTGGGCTCCCCCATGTTCAAGATTATCAATTATTTGAACAACCCTTATCACTTTAGGCTACTTATTTCTTTATGATATTTTTTTGATATTTCATTCCATGAATAGTTTTTTACAAAATCTTCATTAACAACATATTCTAATGTACCTTCTCTCCATTTCAAAAAATAATCCTCTAGTAGATTTTTTATTTCCTCCGGAGATCTAAAATTGACAAATTTTCCTGTAGCAGAGTTTATAATTTCTTCTGTGCCACTTACCGGGGTTGTTATTACCGGAATACCCGCTGAAATAGCTTCAAGCATAGCTAAGCTCATCCCTTCGTTTAATGATGAGGATAAATAAACAGTGGCATTAAACATTGATTGAATAACCTCATCTTGAGGTCTCTTTCCAAATAATTTCACCTTTTCGTGTGCAGCATATTTTTTTACCAATCCTTTTAATTTTTTTCTTTTTGGCCCATCTCCATAAATCAGCAATTTAACCTCGGTTTTATGCTTAGCAAAGTCAAGAAACCCTAATAAATAGGTTTCAGGATCTTTTTGAGTAACCAATCGGCCTACAGCAATAACACTAAAAATCTTTGGATTTATTTTTTTCTCTCTATCAACCAAATGAACACCGTTTGGAATGATTGAATAGTTTGCTGAAGGAAAAAATTTTAAAAGGTTTTTTTCCATCTTAGTGGTTTGAATAAAAACTTTTGAAGCCTCCTTTAACACTCCTTTTATTCTAAAAAATGCTGCTGCGTAAAGAGGCCACTGTTTCTGTGCATTTACCCAAGGTATATCATGACCATGAGAGATAACAACGAATGGGAGATTGAATTTTTTTTTTAGAAATAGTGCAACCTCGCCACCAGGCATTACAAAATTTGCAAAACAAAGGTCAAAGGACTGGTTTTGAAGCAGCAGGCTGGTAAATCTTTTTGTTTTTATTACCCAATCTGCCATTTCTAAAGGGTTAGATTGAAAGCTTTTCTTTCTAAGTGCTTTTATCCTTAGCACTAAAAGGTTTTCGGTAAACCTTTCTTCTTCTTTAAGACCTTTAAACCAAGTAGTAACTATTGTGATTTGATGTCCTAAACCAGATAACCCTAAAGCAATTTCTTTGCTAATAACGCCACCGCCACCGCCTATTGGAGGAAACTCATAATTCAACATTAAAATCCTCATTCAATATTGAACTTTTCTTTTATTACATATTGGGGTTTATCTCTTTCTCTATCGTAGATTTTACCAATATATTCTGCTACAATCCAAATTAAAACAAATAGAAAGCCCATTAAAATAAGATTTGCAACAGATATCCATTTGTAAAGTGGATAATATTCATCATTTATTAAAGTATCATAAATAATGTAACCCATAAAACAAAGTCCTAATGGAATAAGTAAAAGACCTAAAACAAAACCTAACCTTACCGGAACCAAAGAAAAATTGAGTATTCCATCCATGGCAAGCCTTGTCATCTTCAACAAGCTGTATTTTGTTTTACCATGCTTTCTTTTAGGCCTTTCGTAATCTAAAACTACATATGGGTAACCCAACCAACTAATTACTCCTCTTAAATAGCCCGATCTTTCTTTTGTACCTTTTAAATACTTTACAATTTCTTTATCTATCAACCTGTAATCAGCAATATTGCCTTTAATTCTTATATCTGAAAAGTTATAGAGCAGCCAATAATAAATTGAGGCCGACAGTTTTTTTAAAAACCGGTCTTTCCTTATTTTCCTGTTGGTAAAAACCACCTTAGCGCCTTGCTCCCATTCTTTAACCATTTTTGGAATTAAAGAAGGCGGGTCTTGAAAATCTGCATCCATAGTAATTATTGCATCGCCATTGGCATGATCTATTCCTGCAGAAATAGCGGATTGATGGCCGAAGTTTCTTGTAAAGCTTATTACTTTAATATTTTCCCTTTCAGATTGAAGTTTTTTTAGAATGAGTAAAGAGTTATCAGTGCTTCCATCATCAATAAAAATTATTTCGAATTTTATTTTGAATGGATTAAGTTCCTCAAATATCAATTGGCTGATATCTTGTAAAGATTCTTGCTCATTTAAAACAGGTATTACAATTGAAATCAAAGCCATTAGTTTTGAATTGATAAAAGTATCAAGTTACTTTCGCAAAACCAGAATTTAAGGTTGAAAAATATTGTGCATCATAAAATATTTCCTCATTTATTAATTTGTGTTTTGGTGTTTCTGTTAAACGGAAACACACTAAACCATAGTTATAACTTTGATGATGAATATGTTGTGCTAAACCAACAGGTACAGCAAGGGATAACCGCAATCCCAGAAATTTTTTCAAGTAGGTATCACCAATCCGAAGACCAAAATTACGGGTATCGCCCTATTGCTAAATCTACTTTTGCGATTGAATACTCAATTTTTGGCCTAAACCCAAAAGTAAGTCACTTTATTAATTTACTTCTTTACGCTATTTCCTTAGTTGTTTTATTTAAGCTTTTAACACAACTGCGAATAAATTCAGGCAAATGGGAAGGTTTATTAATTTGTTTGCTTTTTTTAGCTCACCCTATACATACTGAGGTTGTTGCTAGTTTAAAGAACAGAGAAGAGTTACTTAGTTTATTTTTTGGAATTGTAGCAATCAAAAACCTTTTTGATTTTTTGAAGACTAAAAATTATTTCGTTTTGCTTCTAAGCGGCATCTCTTTTGTTATTTCGATATTATCTAAAGAAAGTGGAATCTTGTTTTTTGTTATTGGGTTACTCCAAATATCAATTTTTTTGAACAGAAAAAAAATTACACCGAAACTCACCAAACTGCATTTTCCTTTTACACAAAATATTAGGATTAAAACAGGGGATGAAGTAAAGTTTTTTTTGCTGTTTTACTCGATAATGGTGTTATTCTTATTTGTTAAGGTTCCGGGCGAAATAGAGTCAATTCCTCATATTTTGGCTACTATTATTTGGATAGTAATTATTCCCGTTAAATACTTTAAAAAACTAAAGAGTAAAACCAATAAACAATTGTGGGCATTGGGCTGGATTTATGTGTCAATTTTAGTTGTTTTTCATTATACCCAATCTGGGCTTTACACCTTCCTATTTGGGTTACTATTTGTTACTACTTTTCTGTTTTTTAAATTCTTACAAATGAATTTTAGTGCAATCAGAAACTTTTATTCTTCTTTTTTTAAGCCTTTAATTTTTCGCTCTCTCACTATTATTGGATTCGTTTGTTTTGGTATTCTTATCATTAGTATTCCTGATCTTTTTTTGAGCTCCGAAGAACTAAACCCAACAGTAATTTCTAATCCTATTGAAACTGAAAATGTTGGATTGAAGAGAATTGCATTTGCAGGAAAAATTGTTTCAATTTACGCCAAGATGCTTGTAATACCAAATCAATTTTTATTCTATTACGGGTACAATACAATACCTGTAACTTTAGATATTATGAGTGCCACAATTGGAATTTTTATTGTTTTACTACTATCTGTTTTAACAATCTTCTATTTCACTAATACTGTTATGGTAATAGGTCTTTCATTGCTTTTTGGTGGCTTTTTATTTTTTTCAAATCTTTTCTTTGATGTTCCCGGAATAATTGGTGAAAGGCTAATGTATGCTCCATCACTAGGCTTTAGTATACTTTTAGGGATTTTACTGTTTA
>JAAZVO010000030.1 GCA_018623405.1 Crocinitomicaceae bacterium | reverse complement strand
TTTTTAAGTGCCGCTGAAGACAAGTGGCATATTATGAATGGATTAGTAATGCTTTTACCACATGGATATGAAGGTCAAGGAGCGGAACATTCTAGTGCCCGGTTAGAAAGATTTTTATTGTTATGTGCTGAAGAAAACATGCAAATTGTAAATTGCACCACACCTGCTAACTTTTTCCATGTTTTAAGAAGGCAAATCCATAGAACATTTAGAAAACCATTAATAGTTTTTACTCCTAAAAGCTTGCTAAGGCATCCTAAAGTAATATCGCCTATATCAGATTTTGCAAAAGGAAGTTTTAAAGAACTGATTGATGATGAAGGTGTTACACCAAACAATGTTAAGAAAGTAGCATTTTGCTCAGGTAAAGTTTATTATGATGCCATAGCCCAAAGAGAAGAAAGAGGCATAAATGATGTTGCCATTGTAAGGCTAGAGCAACTCTATCCATTCCCTGAAAAACAATTCCAAGCTACGCTTAAGAAGTATAACAATGCCGAAAAAATAATTTGGTTACAAGAGGAACCTGAAAACATGGGTGCTTGGAGTTATATTTTAAAAAGCCATAGACAAGTAAATTGGCACGTTGTAGCAAGGCATGAAAGTGCCTCACCGGCTACAGGCTCTTCAAAAAGACACCTTCAAAGATTCAATGAACTTTTCGATAAATTATTCTCAATCTAAAAAGACTCAATTTTACCTACCATGATCAAAGAAATGAAAATCCCTAGTCCGGGAGAATCGATTACAGAAGTAGAAATTGCAACTTGGTTAGTTGAAAATGGCGATTATGTATCTGTAGACCAACCTATAGCAGAAGTTGACTCAGACAAAGCCACATTAGAACTTCCTGCTGAGTTTGCCGGAACTATTGAGCTATTAGTAGAAGAAGGAGAAACAGTACAAGTTGGCCAAGTAGTATGTAAAATTGATACATCTGCTGAGGCACCTGAAGGTGCAGGTGAGCCTGCAGCAACTCCTGCTGAAGAGGAAAAAGAAACACCAAAGACTGCTGAAGCACCTAAAAAAGCAGAAACACCAAAAGAGCAAAGTACAGCAATTCCTGAAAATGCTACTCCTCTTGCAAAAGAGATGATGAAGCAAAATAACATTTCTGGCAAAGGGCTTCAAGGCTCAGGTGCAGGAGGTAGAATAACCAAAGCCGATGTTGAAGCATACATTGCAGGCGGGTTTGATGCTTCATTTGCTCAGGGTTGGGGTGGCACTCGTGAGGAGAACAGAGAAAAAATGAGCATGCTTAGAAGAAAAGTAGCTCAGCGTTTGGTTTCAGTTAAGAATGAAACCGCGATGCTTACCACCTTCAACGAAATTGATATGAGTACCGTTATGGCGGTTAGAAGTAAATACAAAGAAAAATTTCGTGAAACACATGGTGTAAACCTAGGGTTCATGTCGTTTTTCACAAAAGCTTGTACAGAAGCTTTAAGGTTATTTCCTGCTGTAAATGCTTACATTGATGGTAACGAAATGGTAATGCATGATTATGCTGATATTGGTATTGCTGTTAGCTCACCAAAAGGCTTAATGGTGCCTGTATTACGCAATGCAGAACAAATGAGTTTAGCTGAAATTGAAGCCGAAATTAAAAGGTTAGCAGTAAAAGCAAGAGATGGTAAAATTGCGATAGAAGATATGACCGGAGGAACTTTTACCATTACTAATGGAGGCGTTTTCGGAAGCATGTTAAGTACACCAATTATTAATCCTCCTCAATCTGCAATTTTGGGGATGCACAATATTGTTGAGCGTCCAATTGCAGTAAATGGTAAGGTTGAAATTCGACCTGTTATGTATGTTGCACTATCGTACGACCATAGAATAATTGACGGTAAAGAATCTGTTAGCTTTTTATATAAGGTAAAAGAGATGATTGAAAACCCCGTAAGGTTAATTTTTGGAAGCAAAGAGCCCGAAGAAGTATTATTAGGCCTATAAACCTTTTTCTACTTTATTTTCGGAAGCTTCACCATTATTGTAGTTCCACCTTCGGGGCTAGAATCTAAATAAAAATTAGCACCAATTGCTTCGGCCCTAGTTTGCATATTTCTAAGCCCTAGCCCGTTTTGGTTGTTGTTTTGGTAAAACCCAACTCCATCATCATCTATTTGCATTAAAAACTCATCTTCATCACCAATTAGCTGCACGCTAAACTCTTGAAATTTGGCATGTTTAATAGCATTATTTAATGCTTCTTGGTAAATTCTATAAAGGTTGTTTATGATAAAGTTTGACAGATTTTTAGGCCATTGATTGGCATAAAAAATATAATCTCTATTATCTTGCTGTTGTAGTTTTTGGATGCTGCTTTTTATGGCCAACTCCAATCCCGACTCCACCAAAACCCTAGGCATCATTTCATAAGAAATATCCCTTATAGTATTAGAGATTGCAGCAACTTCCTCTTCCAGTTTTTGTGGCTCTTGCTTACTTCTAATTAACTGCAGCAATATGGAGAAATGTGAACCTAAAGCATCATGAATTTCTCTACCAATCCTGCTTCTCTCTCGCTCTTGGCCTTCAATTAAATAATTGATGTTTTGCTGACGCTCATTGCCTAATGCCTGTTGATAAAATATTTTTTCATCCTGCACCCTATTTAGCCTGTAAACAAGATAGAAACTTAAAATTGTTATTTCTATAAGCAAAGCAGCATACAGTCCATTTTGCACTCCTATTATTTGGAAATTGGCATTAAAAAAACCTAAGGCAGTTGCCAAAACTGTAATAAGCATTAAAACAAATGCAATACTGAAAACTATTGCATTTCCCGATTGCTTGAATACAGCTAAAAACAACCCAATACCAAACAGTATCAACACATAAACCACAAGGCAAATAAAAAAGGCAGGAATTAATATTGGGGTGGCCGCATCCATCGAAAAAAAGTGGTCTAATGAGGTAAGTCCAACAAATAAAAACATTGAAAAAGCCAATATTTCCAATAGTAACTTTACGTTTTTTGATACCCAATCAACCAACAAGAACCTAGCAGCAAACAAGGCAAAAAAACCAAGGGCTAGTTGAGAAAACCTTGAAGCCAAAACATCATTCGCTTCAGGAAAGGCAGGGTAAACAAACTTCCATAAAACAGACTCTTTTGTTAGCATGAAAAGTAATGTGAAAAAAACATAACCAAAGTAATACCAGTACATCGGTTGTTTTAAGGCTAACGCCAACAAAAAACTAGTTAATAGATAAAAAATTAACCCTCCAAACCAAACACCCAATAGTAAATGTTTTGAGGAGGTAGAGTCTTGCCAAAAATCATAATCTAATAAGTCTATTCTTGAACTTACATAGCGGTTGTTTTTTTGAATGGCAAGGAAAAACTCGGCACTCTCGTTTTGCTTTAATGAAAAAGGTATTGCCAAGGGTAAGCCTTGAGTTGGTCTTTCAAAAAAATTTAAAAGATCCCCTTCAGTACCTAGTAAATCAATTTTATTGTCTTGCTTTTTAAAAGCTTTTACTAAATCTAACTCGTTATTTGATAAAGCAAAAACTAAATCTCTTTTATCAAATGAAATATTGCTTAAACTAATTTTAAACCAATGGGTGCCATTTGCTAACCCCTCGCTAAAGGTTGCCTTTTTATATGGATTAAAAAGTGAATCTGGTGGAAGGGATTTTAGGTCTTCCTCCAAATTTATTTTAGGTGTGTAACAATAAGAAGCTCTCTCAAAAAAATCTGGAAGAAACTTAAATTGAAGGGCAACACGCACTTCTGCTTTTACAGTAAAAAAGCCTAAAACAAAAATGAAAAACCAGAATTTAAATAATATCGAGCGCACTTTCAAAAATACCTGTTTTTGGGTACTTTTTTCTTACAGATTTTGCTCAATTTTGGAAGATGGTGACTTCAATTTTATTGGCAGACGACCATAAGGCTATCACTGACGGTGTTGAAAAAACCCTTGGTAAGGAAATAGACCTTTCTGTTGTTAAGGTGGTACACGATGGAAACAAATTAGTTGAGTCGCTAGCTAATTTAAAGGTCGATGTTATTGTTTCTGATATGGCTATGCCCGGCCTTTCAGGGTTAGGGCTTTTAAATGAACTGAATCAAAAAGCCCCAAACACGAAGGTTATTTTTTTAAGCATGCATAATGATGTGGAACTTATTAGAACTTATTTACATTCAGGTTTATGGGCTTATGTTTTAAAAGATTCAGGATTAGATGAATTAATTAAAGCCATTCGATCAATAAAATCATCAATTCCATACAACTGCCGCAGCACCACCAAACTATTAAAAACCGTAAAAGAAAAAGACTTATTAGCTCCTAAGTTAACTAAAAGAGAACTTCAAATCATTAAGTTGATTGCTAAAGATCAAAAAATAAAAACTATAGCTGAGTTACTAAATGTAGAGCCCTCTACAATTGAAACACACAAAAAAAATATTTTCCGAAAGATTGGAGTAAACTCATCAGTAGGCTTGGTAAGTTTTGCTTATGAAAACAGACTTCTTTCTTAATGAAATTGAGGTTTTATTTCGGTTATATTTGACCAAAACCTCTTGAATGCAATTTCTTGCAATTACTTGGACAGTAAATCCTGATATTATTTCAAGTCCAATCACCGTAAGGTGGTACGGCCTTTTGTTCGCTACAGCTTTTTTTCTTGGCTATTACCTGCTTCAGCGCATTTATAAAAAAGATGGCGTACCCGAAGAGTGGCTAGATAAAATTTTGGTTTATGTAATGGTAGGAACCGTTGTTGGTGCAAGGTTGGGCCACGTGTTTTTTTACGATTGGGATTATTATTCGAAAAACCTTTCAGAAATTCCCATGGTTTGGAAGGGGGGATTAGCTAGCCATGGGGCAGGCATAGGAATTATTACCGCACTTTGGCTTTTTTCTAAGTACGTTACTAAAAAAAATATTCTCTGGTCTTTAGATAGAGTGGCAATTACGGTAGCTTTAGGTGCCTTTTTTATTAGATTGGGAAACCTAATGAACTCAGAAATTGTCGGCAAGCCTACAGGTAGCGACTGGGGATTTATTTTTCCACTCCGCGATTGTAGAATGCCTTTAAACCAATGTGATTTTTCTACGCTACCGGTTAGGCATCCAACACAATTATACGAGTCGTTTTCTTATTTGATAGTGTTTGGAGTTTTAATATTTCTTTTTTCTAAAAAAGATTGGAAAAGCTATCAAGGGAGAACATTTGGGCTTTTCATGGCTTTGTTGTTTACAGTTAGGTTTTTGATTGAGTTTTTAAAAGAAAATCAATCTGCATTTGAAGATAACCTAGCCTTAAACATGGGACAAAACTTAAGCATCCCATTTATTTTGGTGGGCCTTTATTTTATTCTAAGATCAAAAAAAACAGCATAAAAGGAATAGTATTTACTGAGTTTTTCGAAATGGTTGAAGAAAAGTTTGGCTATGAAGTTGCAGATCTACTAGTGAAAGAAACAGATTTAGCCTCAGGTGGAGTTTATACCGCCGTAGGTACATACTCGCACCAAGAAATTGTAGCTTTAGTAGTAAAACTATCCGAAATTTCTAAAATCCCATTGCCTCAACTACTCAATGCCTTTGGACACCATTTGTTTTAGGTATTTCTAAATACTTACAGTCAGTTTTTTGAACATGTAAATGGCTGTTTTGAGTTTTTAGCCAACATTGACACCTATATTCATGTAGAGGTTTTAAAGCTTTTCGCAAGAAGGCGCCTACATTACAAGAAGGTTTGGGGGAACTGGTTTAGGTATGGCAATCACCAAAAAACTCATTGAATTATTAAAAGGTACAATTACCGATGATAGTACTCTTGGTGTTGGCACAACCTTTAATTTTTCTATTCCCTTTTTAATTCCAAAAGTTAAAAAGAAGACTCCAAAAAAAGTAAAAGAAGGTGAGCAAGAAAGTCTTTACAATTTAGATAACGCCAAAGTGTTAGTGGTTGAAGACAACCCTATGAATCAGATGATTGCAGAATCATTCTTGCAAAAGTGGCACGCTGATGTTAAGCTTTGTAATAATGGACAAGAGGCGGTAGATATTCTAAGGTCAGAAACTTTTGACATAATATTAATGGATATCCAAATGCCTGTAATGGATGGCTACAGGGCAACAGAAATAATAAGAAACGAGCTAAAATTAAAGAGTATTCCAATTATTGCCTTAACTGCTGATGCAATGGGTGATGTTTCTAAGAAGGTGATAGACTCAGGTATGAATGATATTGTAACCAAGCCTTTTGATCCAAAAAGTCTTTTTGCAAAGTTTCTAAAGAACCTTTACAAGTAACTAATTATTTGTTTTGTAGCTCTTTTACCTCATTTAAAGAAGCCTTCTTGCCATTAATTTCTCCTATTACAGAAATTTTACTCATACCTGTTTTTTGTAAATAATCTGCATATTCTTGAGCTTCAGCTTCAGTGTCAAATGGTTTAGATTTAAAAGTAGAAGAGCCATCATCATTTTGCGATGTCTCTATGTTCCCGAATTTAATAAGTTGATTTAAAAAGCTTATCGGCATTTTTTCAGTAAATACACCAAACTCAACCCTGTAGTTTATTCGAGGATTCGTTTTTTCAATTAATTGATCTATGAGGTTATCTAATTCGTCATATTGCTCCATGTTATTTGGAATAATTTGGTCTCCCAACTTTCCATTATCGGTGCTTGCTGGAAGGTTAGTAATAGAATTATCTATTTGCTTTTGAGCACTATCTAACTGAGCTTTTGCTTTTTTAAGTTCTTCTAATGTTTTTTGTTGACTTGTTTGAATATTTTCAATTTCTTGTTTTAATTTTCTTAGCTCATCAATTTGTCTTTGTAAGTCGTTTGCTTTGTCCCAAAGTTTTTCCTCAGCTGCATCATCAATGGTTGGTATAACAACCTCTTTTGGTTTAGCTGTTGTTGCAGAAGGAGTTTCCTTTTTTGGCGGCTCTACACCCTTTGAAGGCTCTTGGGTTTGATTTTCTACTGGTTTATCTTTTCCCGTAAGGGCTTTAAAAGCATACCCATCATGGCCATTAATTCCACGTTCTTTCTCCTTATAAATAAAATTTATTTCAAAGGCTTTAAAGCCTGAAAACTCAACTTTAAAGTTGTTTTGTTCTAGTAAAAGTGGTGGCCCAAAAATGTTGTTAATTTTTACTTCGTATATTCCCTTTTTTGGAGGAACACCAATGGAAAAATACCCGTTTTTATCGGTAAGCGTTTTGTAAGTGTTTCCATCAACATCTTTGGCCACAATAGCAATACTGCTTACATCAACCTCACCTTTTAAAGTAGAAAACTCTTGCTTTTCAACAATTACCCTACCTGATATACGATAGCTCTCAGAGAAAGGGATGTAAATTGTAGTATTTCCAAAAATTTCCACCTCTTGTTCAGGGCCATTAACATTGTAAACATCAATTAGACGTTTTAAGGGAAACGAGTTTAACACGTAAGTTCCTTCAGGAATATTTTTATACTCTATCATTCCTTTTTTGGAAGAGATCATTTCAAGCTCTACAAATTGACCTGGTCTTGTTTTTTTTGTTTTTTCTTGGGTTACTTCTCTTAAGACCGGTTCAGATTCATATCGTTTTCCATCCTTATTGGAATCAATAAAATTAATAGCAACATCATCTTCCTCTACCATAGCCAAGTTCTGACCATTAAGCGCTACATCACCCTTTTCTTCTTTTTTTCGGATCCTCGAAATTACATTTTCAATAAATGGCTCGTTTTCTTCTTTTAAGCCATTCCCGTTTAAATCTTTAAAATACACCACTGTTAAGTCATAATACTTTATGCATGGTTGCTGAAAATTGAAACGTTTGGTAACGCCTGCGCTTACAAAAAAGTTACGCGTGGTAAAACGTTGACTTTCTGCGTTTTCTCTAGAAAGTACCCTATAGGTTGCGTTTAAATCAAAAATCCAACCTTCATCAAGCATTAAGCGTGGCGAAAGGTTTACATTAAAGCTTTCTGATTTTGTAGCTGTTTGAAACAATATGGTATTGTAACTTCTAAGTAAAAGCTTATCGTTTAAGTATAATTTATTAATGTATGGGGTAATTTGAATTGTTTGGTTTTTACCAAATGCTGGCAAAAGTTGCAATTGTGTTGGTCCAAAAATTCCATTAATGAATGATATGGAAATACCACTTTGGTTTACACGGTAATTTGCAGTAAACCTAGTATTGGGGTAAAGTTGGGTTGGGTCAAAATCGCCAAAAGATGAAACTGCACCAGGGTAAAAATCAACAATTTGGTAAAACCCTCTAATGGCAAATAAAGAAATTGAGCTGTTATTGGCCAGGGTATAGCCCATTTTAAGTTGAGCGTTGTAGTTGTTTGTTTCGTTTGGATACGGATTAGCAAGACCGGTATAACTTGAAAAAACAACCGCATTTGTAAAATTACCACCGGCAGAAAAAATCAATCTATTTCTAAACCTATGGTTATACAAGGCATTTACATACCGTTGGTTAAACTCTTGTACCGGAATTATTCTGCCTTGAAAAAATATTCTGGGGTTGTTTTCCATTATAGACCCAGAAACCGTAAGTCTAGCGTTTTTACTTACATTAAGCCCTAAGTTGGCATCGTATTGATTGGTGTTGCTTACAGAACCAGAATGGTTGGGTGAAGATTGCATTGCAGATAGATTTAAGTTAAACCCCTTTATGTTAAAGGTGTAACCTAATCTTGCTACATTGCCCGTAAGGCGTTGGTTCGCAAAAACTTCTTGTCCATTAAAGTCGCCCAATTGGTAAAAGTTTTCACGTTCACTTAGCGCAACTTTTGCGGTAAAACTGTGGTGTTTTAAAAATCCAAAACCAATCTCTCCTCCATAATTGGTAGAGTTTATTCTATTAAAATTATCATTTTGGTAGGTTGCCCCTCCCGCTAGGCTAATTCCTTTTAGCCTAGTTTTAAACATACCGGCGTAGGTGGCAATTGGAAATCTGGTATTAAAAGTTGCATTTCCTATAACCGATGTTGTTTTATGCTTGTATTCTGCCTCAATACCTCTTCCAAAAGAAATTAAATCGAAACCATTGCTTACATCGCCTAATGAAACTCTGTAGTGTGGTGTGTTGTAATTTACCCTTACAAAACTATATTGGTAAAGTTGCTCAGCATAAGTTAAACCCAAAGGAATGTTATATGCATTTAGCCTTTGAATATTTAATCTATAATCGAGCGTTCTGTCATTACAAAAAAGCAAGGTACCATCGCCAATAAATTGGTAAAGGGTATTTCCATCACTCAATAAATTTTGGGCATAAATTGATGTTTGTAATGGATAAACAGTTTTTGAAATTGGGTTTTCGAAGTTGCTTGGAAGTTTTGCAAAATAGATGGATGAAACTACCTCTTTTCCATTTTGGGCCTTAATTTTTAAATTATTGCCATACCTTGATTGCACCGATTGCACCAATGGGTTAAGTGGTGGATTATATGCCACCTCCACCGAAATTGTGGTATCGCTATTTGGTGGTAAAGAAAGATAAAGCTCATCTTCAGGGTAGTCAAGATTTCTAACCCTAATATTTTGCTCCATCGATAGTTTTAAGTAAATGTTTTCTACCGTATTTCCTTGGTTCTTTAAAACAATTTTTGCCTCTGCATACCTTGATTTTACATCAAAATAAATTAGGCGATTAGGCACCACCATGGTCCATTTGGATTTTTTTGGAATGGTAACGCCGTGGTAATTTACCTCTGCCACACCGGTTTTTGAATCAATAAATTTGGCAGTAACTAAATAGGTAGAGCCACCCACCACATCTCCTCCAATGCGAACAAAAAATGGAAAAATCTTTTGTTCTCCGGGTTCTAGTTTAATTGGTTTTATGCCTTCAAACCCAGATGCCTCCCACCCTTTGGGTAAAATAAGCTCCACAGTGCCTGACTTTACTTCATCGTAAATGTTTTTGATAATTAAAAGGTTAAAGTTTAAGGAATCGGGGCTTTTGGTAACTTCCTTTTTTAAAAACCCAATAAACTCAGGCTTTACTTCCTTTGGCGCGGTATCTATTTCAAGCGGTTGAATTGAATCTTTTGCAGAAGGAATAGGTGCTTTAAGGGTTGAGTCGGGAAATTCTGATTGCCCAAGTAACACTAACCCGCAATACATGCAAATAAGCAAGGTTAAAACCTTTCTATAATATTGGGTTAGGGTAAAATCCATTATTAAGGCACAAAAAACACATCCAAATCAAACGCTAAGGTTGTAGTGTAATAATCTGGCACTTCTCCAAATAAACTACCTCCTCCGGGTTCGGTTGGATTACAAACAAAAGTAATGTTTATTTGATGTGTATCCCATGCTGCATCAACTTGGGTGCTGTTTAAAATTGTTTGCGAAGCACCCGATAAGGTAACGTTGGTATAAGTTTCGCCTGCGGTACCCAACCCTAAATTGTTGGATGGGCGTATTTCAATGTAATCTGCATCTAAGTTCGCACCTGAATCTCCAACCAAATCACCTGCTGCAGAAGAAACACTTTCAACTGTTACTTGGAAATTGGTAATAACATCTGGCGCTCCAGTTCCACCTCCTCCGGGGTCGTTGTCAACCACGGTAAGGCCTATCGTTGTATAGTTGGTAAGGGTCATTCCATTTTCGAAATCTCTTAATGAGGTAAAAGGAAAAAACACCCTTCCTCCATTAATTACTGAAATTCTCGCAGAAATATCTTGGGTAAAGGAATCAAAAGGAATTATCCCTAGAATAAATAAATAAAATTGGATAACCCTTATTTTCATTTTTTAAAGGTAATTTATTTTAAAAAAAAGGCCAATAATTTTCATTATTGGCCTTTATGCTGTTTTTAGATTTTCTTATAAATCAGATGAAGTAGCTAACTCAAAAAATACGTTAGTTACATATCTGTCAGCCATGTAGCCCATATCCATTAATGAGGTTTGGTTAGTGTTACCACCACCTGTTCCAACTTCCCAGTTGATGGTGAAAATATTGTCATCAACATCACCGGTGTTTAAGCTTGTACCTCCAAATGAAGAAGTTGAACCAACTACCGTAGTTGTTGCTGTAGAAAGTAAAGCAGAACTTGCTGCATTGTACGTGCTAACATCAACTAACTCTTGACCAAAAGTATTGTTACCAGTAGCTGAGATAGTAAAACCAACGTGATCTAAAGACATGGTTAAACCTGGATCATCTGTACCTACTAAAGTTGCAGACTCAGAGTAAATGTTAAGTCTCCATGGCATAGATGCAGCAACATTAAATTGAGTATCGTAAAAAGCTGAGTTTGCAAGACCCTGTTCATAATTAGTAATAGTGTTAAAAACAAATTCGATATGACCACCATCAATAATGTTCATTCTCAAAATTTGGTTTAGAGTAACAGCAACAGGTACAACTGCCCTATCGGCTACCGGTTGGGCCATTAATGTACCCGAAACAAGTACTAAACCCAGAAACAATGCTTTTATTTTCTTCATAATTTTAGTTTTTAGATGTCAAATATAGTTAGAAAAAAGAAAAATCAAAATTTTCTCGAATTTAAATCATTTTATTCTTACTCCGTTTTTGTACGATAGAACAGCGGTAAGGTTACCTTTTTCGTTGTAAATATTTAAGTTGCCATTACCGTTAGAAAAAGTGCCAATTTCTAAGGGTGATCCACCGGCATTGTTAATTTCAATTACATTAAAAATTTTGCCGTTTTCGTATATCCTTTTGGTCCAAGTTATTCCATTTTTAAAAAAGTAGAACTCTTCTCCTTCTTTTAAACCTTTGCTAAACTTATATGACGCCAACTTTTCTCCAGTGTCATAAAATTCTTCCCAATCGCCAACAGGCAAAATATTTTTGTAATACCCTTTAATTTTTAATTTTCCATTGGGGTGATACCACCTAACTTGACCAAAGTATTTTCCCCTTTTAATCATTCCTTCTTCAAGCTTATTTCCTGTGCTATCGTAATGAACTAGCCATAGGCCTGAATCGTTTTCTATGGTTTGATTTATTACCTCAAACTTTACTTTTCCGTTTGGATAAGAAATTTTTTCTCCGGTTTGTGAAATTGCTCCACCGCTAGCAATTTTTTGATGTAACCCACAAAATTTATCGTAATAGATTTTGGCGTTTTCAAACCCCTTTTTCTGGGCTTTTCTTAAATCTTCACATGCCCCGGCTTCGTCAAACAACTCAAACCGTAATTGAGCCCTATTAAAATAGGCTTTTTGGTTTGTTGAATCCAGCTCAATGGCAAGGTTGTAATCATTTAAAGCGCCCTCTAAATCTCCAAGAGCGTATTTTACCAATCCTCTGTTGGTGTAAGTTCCGGGTTCATTTGGGGCAACCCTTGCATGAATATTCAAATCAATTAATGCACTATCGGGTTTTCCTTGCCTGTAATAGGCCACACCACGATTTAAAAAATACTCCTTTTTAGGATCTATCTTTATACCTTCATTGTATAACCCAATGGCCTTTTTATATTCTTTCTGCTCCAGGTAAAAATTTGCTAAACCATAATACCCATAGGAGAAATCGGGGTATTTATTTATTAAATCTTCAAACAACGATTTACTTGATGACCAAACTTTTAACCTCTGGTGAGAAAGTATTGAAAGCACTACTACCCCAACACCCAGAAATACATAATTCAATTTTTTTGGCCACTTTATTTGTGGCAGAGAAAATGCAAAAAGGGGCAAACTCAAAATTGTTAAATACGCATACCTTTCTGAAGCTACGGTACCACCTATTGGCAAAATATTGATTACCAACATTAAATTAATGAAGTACCAACCCAAGCTAAACAAAAAAAGTTTTTTGCTTTTGGCCACAAAAAACATTGCCCCGAGGGTGATTAAGAATATTAGGGCTGATACTTTATAATATAGTGGAATAGTTTGGTAAAGTGTAAAACTATCATAATGCATATTGGAAAGTCCTAAAGGCCAAATGGGTTTCAAAAAATAAAACGAAATGGCATACCCAATTACCCAAATTTGATTAAACCAATCTACCTCGGCCAACCCCTTTTCAATTGTACCTAGTTCTTTGGCAGCAATTAAAGCTATAATGGCAAAAAAGAACGAAACTGTTAAGGCCGGAATTTTTTCAATAATTAATCCCCAACTAATTTTTCTTGCTTTAATAAAATCGAAAAGGAAAAGTAGAATGGGAAAAATGATAGCACTAGATTTTGATAAAATGGCCAACACAAATAGTGCATACACCACCAATAGGCTTTTCAGATTTTTTGTGTTTAAATAGGTTAAATAAGATATTAACCCTAATAGAATAAAAAAAGCAGATAATATCCCTCCCCGAGTTCCAACCCATGCTACAGACTCAACCTGAATGGGATTTACTGCAAATATTATGGCCACCAAAAAACTTTTTAGTGCAGAAAACTCAAACCTGAGAAAAAGAAAAAAAACAAGGGTTGCATTTATACAATGCAGCAAAACATTAAACCCATGAAAATAGCCCCCATCTAATCCAAAAAGTAAATTCTGTAACCCATATGAAATAATGGTAAGAGGAAAATAATGCCCAAATGAATAATTAAAAAATATGGGTTTTAGTTTATCCCAACCAAAATTTAGCACATTGGGGTTGTTGTAGATGTAAAGGTTGTCGTCAAAATCAATTAGGGGATATTGAAAGGAAGGAAAATAAATTGCAATTATTACTACCCAAAGTAGCCCAATTAATTTCCAGTTTTTTAATTCAATCATTCTGATGGTTGTTAATTACAATATTTTCTAATTCGTATTAAAGCATCTTCATTGCCGAGCTTGTTGGCCATTATCCAATCAGAACAAGCTAAGGCTTTTTCTTCAAGGGTAAAATAAACAGACCCTCTATTCATAAAAGCCTCCATAAAGGTTGGTTTTAATTTGATTGCCTGCGAATAATTGGTGAGGGCTTCCTCATAATTTTCTACCGAGGCTGCAATATTTCCCAATTTAAAATAGGCCTCTTCGTTGTTTGGCTCAAACAATAAAAATTTTGTAAAGTATTTTTTAGCGGTTTCCAAATCGTTTTTGGCACCGTAAATATTACCCAAATTAAAATAAGCAAACCCATAGGTTGAATCAATGCTCAACGCTTTCTTAAAATCTATTTCAGCCAAGTTATTTTCTTTTCGAAGCATAAATAAAAACCCCCTGGCGTTATAAACTGTTGCCTTTGTTGAATCTAGTTGAACAGCCTTATTTAAATCGAGTAGCGCTTCATCGTACTTTCCTTTTTGGTATAAATCAACTCCTCTATATAAATAAGAAGCTGAACGTTCTTGATTGTTTCCAATTAGGTCTGAAAATAACTCTTCTCCATTTTTCCAAACATTCATTCTTAATTGAGATAGCGTCCCTAAAAGGAGAAGCCAAATACCAAACAAACTAAATAAGTATCCTTTGTTTTTTATTACCTTGTTGGTCAACCATAATAGCACCACTATTGGACCTAAATAGGCAAGGTAAACATACCTCTCAGCAAGCATAACATTGGTAGAGAAAAATACCTTTAAATACAGTCCGATGTTTATTAAAAAAAACAATAAACCAAAAACCAAGACTTTGTAATTTTTTAAATATCCCCAAACCATAACCCCTAATACCAATAATAACCCCAATAACGAAAAATAATATGTAGGAGGCAATAACCCATTTATTACCTCAGGATTAGGGTAGTTAATTTTTAAAAAAACAGGAGCAATAAACTTTGTTAGGTAAACCACAATGGGGTAAGAAATTAAAAATGGTCTTTGGTCTAATGAAAATTTTTGAGCAATTGGTTCAACTGAGCCCCATTGATTGGCTGCGTACGACGCGATATAAGCAATAATGGCTGATATAATGAAAAACGGAATTTTTTCTAGAAAAACAGAAAATTTTAGTTTTCTATTTTCAAACCAATCAATTATCAATAAAATAACGGGTAAAACAACCGAAACAGATTTGGACAAACAAGCAAACAAAAACAATAAAAACGCAAAAACCAATTTTGATTTATTTGAAGGTTGCTTTACATATAAAGTATAAGTTAACAGCGATGCCAAAAAGAAAAAACCAAATAGCATATTGTTTCGTGCCCCAATCCAAACCACACTTTCAAGTTGCATTGGATGGATGGAAAAAACTGCTGCCCCAAAAAGACTTTGCCAAAAATTAAAGCCCAAATAAGTTAAAAAATAATACACCAATAAGGTTGAAAGTAGGTGGAATACAATATTCGTGAGGTGAAAAACCCCTGGATTTAACCCAAAAAAGAAATGCTCAATGGAATAAGAGAGTAACGTAATTGGAAAAAAGTGGCCATGAAATTGATGTGTAAAAATGTACCTTAAATTTTCGAGGGTAAATGTTTTTATGAATTCATTTTCGGTTACGTAGACGTTATCATCGTAATTTGCGAAGTCAAAAAACAAAACTCTGGTAAAAAAAATTGCCAAAGCTGAAACGAAAATTGTAAGTATAAATTTTAAAGGTATTTTTGCCAACATGATTTGGCAAAGAAAAAAATTAATACATGAAAAATAGACTTCTTTTTTTACCTTGTTTTTTTGTTTTTGTGTGTAGCTTCCTCTTAAAGGTAAAAGGCCAAGATTTTGAAGTTAGTCCGGTTGCCGTAAAGTTCGAGTTAGAACCGGGCGAGGTGGGCTCAAAAATTTTAAACGTAACCAACTACTCAAGCAAACCTTATGATTTTCAATTGGAGTTGTTTGATGAAGAATACCAAGGAGAAGATGTAAAGAAAAATCTTATTCCCGGAACTACTAAAAATTCCCTCTCGAATTGGTTATCAGTTTCTCCCAACTTTTTTTCATTAAACCCAAACGAAACCCAAAAAATTGATGTCTCACTAAGTTTACCTAGCGATGCTTTTGACACCAAGTGGTCGGTTATTTATGTAAAAGTTGCCACAGAAAGAACTCCTTTTGAGGCTGATAAACAGCTTGCCACAGGTTTAATTGTTACACCAAGAATTAAGGTAACCGTAATACAATCGCCTAAAAGCAATACCAATTACAAGGGCAAAATTCTTTCCTTTTCAGAAGGTGCTGCCAATGAAGAAGCTAAACGAACATTTAATGTAAAGCTTAAAAATGCAGGTGGAAAGATAATTTCTCCGAAAGTTTATTTGTTATCAGCCAATATAAAAACCGCCGCTGAACGTAAAAGCGAACCAAAGGGTGCAACACTTATGCCCGGACAAGAAACTACTTTAACTCTAGAATTTCCTGCAGGTTTGCCAAAAGGAGAATATGCCGTTGCGGCGGTTATGGATTGCGGCCATGGTTCTGACCTTGAGGTGGCTCAACTAATGATTACCATTGAATAAAACGCTTTTAGTTGTTTTTTGCTTTGTTTATTGGTTTACAGGCCTTTCGCAAACCGAGGTTGCCAATGTAAACAGTTATAAACACTCTTGGAAAAACTCTCCAAACGTCAAATGCTTTTGCCAATTCTGCAGATATCTCAGCAATACTTCTTTTTTTCTTAGGAGCAGGCGCTGGTGCATTATCTTCTAGTGATTTTAATTTTTCCATTTTTTCTATTTCTGATTTTAAGTCTGACATTATTTTTTCCCTCTACTTTTCTTCAATATTTCTATTGCTGTTTTGTTTTCGTCAATTTGAGAATCTTGTGCGGCATCTATCATTCTTTGAATGCGTTTACCTTTTTCTTCATCACTGTCAAGATGCAGATCTTTATTAATAATTTTTTCAAGTTTGTGAAACTTGATTCTATCATTACTAATATATCTCCATGTATATCCTTTATCGGT
>JAAZVO010000029.1 GCA_018623405.1 Crocinitomicaceae bacterium | reverse complement strand
TCCTTTGTCTTTCCTCCTTCCTCTTTCCTCCTTAGACTTTAGAACTTAAAAACGCAACCAGCTTTTGTACTGCCCTGCCACGATGGCTTACGCTATTTTTTGTTTTAGCATCCATCTCGGCAAAAGTTTCCTTAAATCCATCGGGTTTAAAAATTGGATCATACCCAAAACCTTCGTTTCCAGATGCTGATTGAGTAATTTCTCCTTTTACTTCGCCAATAAAATGATGTTCTTCCCCATTTAAAATCAAAGCAATTACAGTTTGAAATTTCGCAATTCGATTTTCAGCTTCACTAAGTTCAGAAAGTAGTTTATTTACGTTGTCTTCAAAAGAGCAACCTTCTCCTGCATAACGGGCTGAATAAACTCCGGGCGCTCCGTTCAACGCATCAACCATCAATCCTGTATCATCAGCAAATACATTTAGTCCGCAAAACGCATGTACTACCCTAGCCTTTTCAAAAGCGTTTTCAACTAAGGTTTCATACGGCTCTTCAATCTCTTGAAGGAAACCAATATCTGCCAAAGAGAGCACCTCAAACCTGCCTTCCAAAATTTGTTTTATTTCTGAAAGCTTATGCTTGTTATTGGTGGCAAAAACTAACTTTTCCATTATTGAGCAGCGTAAAATTTTTCAATAATTTCCACAACCGCTTTTCCTTCTTTTGCTGATGCTAAAGTTTTATCTTCTTCTCCATTCAAGGCTTTAAAAACACTTTCGTAAACTGCAAAGTGATTGTTTGGAACTTCCTCAGTATCGCTTTCAAACAAATTCAATTGTTGGATTTCTTTTTCAATTGATTTACCTAGTTGAAGGTATTCTATCTTATTGAGGTATTTCCCCCCTATTTTAATGGTTGCTTTTTCTGCAAATACTGTAAGGCTACCCTCCATGTTTTGGTTGGTGGCATTGGTAGAGCAATTTAAGGCTCCTTGTGCTCCTGAAGCTGTTTCGAAAATTGCATTCACCGTGTCTTCAAACTCAATGTAAGGGTGATTGTAATTAGCCAATTTGGCTTTTATGGGGTTTATTTCGCCAAAGAGGAAATATAAAATATCAATGAAGTGTGAGAATTGATTGAACAATATTCCACCATCTAAGGCCTTTGTTCCACGCCAATTTGAGTTTTTGTAATAAGCCTCGTTTCTGTTCCAAAATCCATTTACCTCCAATTGAAAAACTTTTCCAAACAGACCTCTTTCAAGTGCAACTTTTAGGTCTTTTATGGGTAAGTTAAACCTGTTTTGCTTTACGACAAATAGTTTTTTTTGGGCTTTTTCCGCAGCAATTATCATCTCTTCACAATCTGCAGATTTAAGCGCCATTGGCTTTTCTACCAACACATGCTTTTGGGCGTTTAAGGCCTCCACAACAGTTTTCGCATGTACTCCACTTGGATTGGAAACTACTACTATATCAACTTGACTATCTGCCAAAATAGATTGAACTGAAAATTGGGTTGAGGTTTTTAACAATTGAAAATTTGGGCTTTCTGCAATTACCTGCTCATGCTTTTTTGCAATGTGTCCATACCCAATAATGCCAACGCCTAATTTCATTTGGGCAAAAGTAACCCTTGAGGGAATTAATAATTCTAAATTTTGAATTAATAATTAACTGATTCTTTGAGCTATACCGCAAAGCGAGCAAAGACATTCGCGGAGTGCGCCAAATAATATCAAAAAACAAAACCTTACCCTGAGCCTTTGAGGTACGAAAAGAAATGTCGAAGGGTAAATTAATTATGATGTTGAATTCTAAATTTTGAATAGTGGGATTCTTCGGGTTTAACCGCAAAGAACGCGAAGGTTTGCGAGGAGTTCACAAAGAGTTTTTCTATCTAACCTTTAAAACCCAAAACTTTTATCGTCTTCCCGAGGGAAATTCAGGAATAAAATGAACGAATTGACCGAAGGAACTCCCTAATAAATATTGAATTTTTAATGTTAAATGATAAATAAAGGGAGACTCTTCGCCCCGAATACTCGGGGCTCTGAGTGACGAAACTGCAATAATTAATAATGAATAATGATGAATTAAGAATTGAGGGATTCTTTGAGCTTATTAATCCAGTCGGCATATATCCTCTGAGTTACGGATACTTGGTTTTCTCTGCGGCTACTTAGCGTTCTCTGCGGTTCCCAAAATCAAAAAAATTACTTAAAAAGTAGTTACTTGCACAGCAATTACTTACATCAACTTTACAGACTCAGCAACTACTTGGCGTACTTGGCGGTTACCTTTTCAATTTGATCAAGATATGAATCAATCACAAACTTTTCATCAAATTTTTCTTCTGCCAATTTCCTTGAATTTTGCCCTAATTGATTCTTTTCTTCTTCCGAAAGATCAATAAATTGTTGCATGGCACGGGTTAAGGCATGACTATTTTTCACCGGAATTTTATAACCATTGTAGCCATCTTCCACCACTTCTTTACACCCCACATTTTCAGTAGTAATAATGGGCTTGCCCATGGCAGCAGTTTCTAACAAGCTGCGTGGAACTCCCTCTCTATAATACGATGGATACACAATACAATCTGCTTCTCGGATGTACTCCTCTACCCTATCCGTTTTGCCCAAGTAATCTATTATGCCTTCATCTATCCATTGCTGCATATCCTCAGATTTTATTGCCGTTGGATTTTGAAAATCTAATAAGCCCAACACCCAAAAATTTGCATTTAGATTTTCTTTTTTGATGGCACGAGCCGCGTCTATGTAATCACCAACGCCTTTGTCCCATAGCATGCGGCCAAACAACAAAAATTTAGTTGTTGCCTGCCTGCCGGCAAGGCAGGGTTTTTGATTTTTGGTTTTTGGTCCATTTTCCATTTTCCAATCTCCATTCTCAACTCTCCCTCCTTTCTCCAATTCCTGTCCTTCATCCTTTGTCCTTTCTCTTTTGTCCAATACAGCAAACCTCTCCACATCCACTCCTGATCCCCGCAACCTTGAATATGATTGTTTTTTCAAAATCTGTAACCGTTTAAACAACTCCACATCATCTTCATTTTGAAAAAAGATATGCTCCACGTTTTTTTGAGAATAGCGATACAACAAAATGGCAATTCTCGTAACCCAAGTAGTTTGGTTAAACAAGGTGCCTAAACCGGCTATGTTGTTGATAACAGGAATACCTAAACCTTTGGCCGCTATGGTAGAATAAATCACAGGTTTAATGGTAAAATTGAGCACCACATCTGGTTTTACTTCTTCGAAAATCTTTTTGTATTGCTGCACCAACTGAAGGTCTGCTAAGGGGTTGGCTCCTTTGCCCTGAATGTTTAACGGGTGAAAAGGAAAGCCTGCTTCTCTTATCTTTGCCGTTGAACCATCCTCCATGCTCACCGCATGCACCTGGTGTCCGCTTTCTTGCAAAGCTTGCATCAGCTTTAACCGAAAGTTAAACAAGGTCCATGAGGAGTTGGAGGTGATAAGGATTTTCATTTGACTGCGTACGACGTTTTTGTCACCGTTTTACTTCTATTTGCAAGTGTTATTGGTGGAATTGTTTTTTCCAAATTTGAAGAAAAATCCTTGCAAAAACACTTTTTAAGAGGTTTATTTATTAAGCTTTTTGGTGGATTAAGTTTTGCTTTTGTATATACCTACTATTACACTTATGGGGGAGATACAAAAGCCTACTATTTCTCAGCTCAAAACTTGACTCAATTTTTTTTTTCAGACCCTAATCTATTTTTTAGAATGTTCTTTTTAAATAAAGCTGATGGTTTAACAAACTTTGAATATTCTCAACTTTTCCGGTTTGGTTTAGACACACCAGAGTTTTTTATTATTAAGATTACGACACTTGTAAATATCATTGGCCTAAATAGTTATTTCGGAACCTCAATTTTATTTGCTGTTCTCTCTTTTATTGGTATTTGGATTTTTTATAAATCATTTGTTAAAGTGTACCCTAAACTAAAAAATCAATTTGCCATTCCATTTTTGTATTTTCCTTCAGTTTTTTTTTGGGGGTCAGGTATTTCAAAGGATACAATTGTAATTGGATTTATGGGGCTTACATTTTACTTTTTTTTAAAGCTTTCTAATAAATTTAATTTAGTCCAATTAATACTCGCTTTTACTACTGCAACTGTAATTTTTCAAATAAAATCTTATGTTATTTTAAGTATTGCTCCTGTATTATTAGTTTACTTTTTTTTAAGAAGGAGAGAACAAATTAAAAATAAAGTAATTAAAGTAATTATTGCTCCAATTGTTTTAATTGTTGGATTAATTGCAGGTATTGTAGGAATTAACGTATTGGGGGCGTTAAACCCAAAATATTCGGTAGAGAATGTGATTAGTACCTCTCAACAGATGCAAAGCTGGCATTATGTAAAAGGAGAAAATACTTCAGACAATCATGGCAGAGGCTCATCTTACACTTTGGGAGAGTACGACCCAACGATCCTTGGAGTATTAAGTATAGCTCCGTCGGCCATTAATGTATCTCTATTCCGGCCTTATTTTTGGGAAGTAAAAAACGCAGGTATGTTTGCTGCGGCAATCGAAAGCAGCGCTATGCTATTATTCACAATTTTCGTTTTTTTTAAATTAAATCCCGCTACTTTTTTTAAAGGTGTTTTAAAAAATGATTTGGCTTTTTTATGTATTTCCTTTTCTCTATTATTTCTATTTTTTGTAGGGTTTTCATCTTATAACTTTGGAGCATTAATGCGTTATAAAATACCTGCGATTCCTTTTTATATTTCAGGTATCATCATTATACTATACAATTCATCCAAAGGCAAATCAATAGACCAAACTGGATTCAAAGGAGCTTAACCATTTTTCAGTCGAATAATTTTGGGCTTCACTTATAGCATTTTTGGAATATCTAGCGTAAGCATCTCCTGTAAAAGCCAAATTAGTTAATGATTGCTCCCAAGTGTTTGATTCATCCACCAGAATGCCGGCACCTTCTAGTATTTTTTTATTTACCCCAACATTACTTGCTATGCTAGGAATACCAGATGCTAAGTATAACAATAACTTCAATCCACATTTTCCCCTTTCCCAATCATTATTTTCTAAAGGCATAATTCCAATATCCATTTGCTTCAACAAGGCTAACTCGACTTTACCTGACCATGGTATAAACTCATAATTACACTTTAAAAATGTTGGGTTTTCATTTGACATAACTTTTAATTCGAATGGGTGTAATTCTTGCAGCCTTTTTATGGATTTGTCAACAATTCGTAAATATTTGTTGGTAGAAAATGATCCTATCCAACCTATTACAATTCTACCCTTTGGAAGGTTTTTGGTTTTTAACTCTTTATTATAAATATTTAAATCTACCGTTGTAGGAATAAGCTTTATTAACCCCCTGGCATAATTTTTAGCAAAGTTTGCTAAGTAGCTATTACCCGCAATCACAACATCTGATATAGAAATTGTATGTGCTACATTATTTGTTCTTTTTAAAAAGGTAATTTTTGCTGTATTTGAAGTTTTATTTGTCAACCATACGGCATCATCAAAATCATAAATTAGTTTATCAGCACGCCATCTAATGATTTTATCAAAAAGCACATTGAAAATAGGAAACGACTCTCTTTGAATAAGAACGGTTGCACCCTTTGGAAACATAAATACTTGACATACTCTTTTCAAAAATAAAGCTCCTACCAAAATGGCCTTCGCTATTACCGGAGTGTTATTTGAGTAAAACCATTTATCTGTCTTTTTCCCTAGCCAATAAATATAATTTAGCTGCAACTTATTTAAATAGGGTTCAAACTGCTCTAATCTATACCGCTGACTAGGGTTTCTACCTTTATAATGCTGAACAAAACAATAAATGGTTTGCATTTAATCTAATATATCAATATAGATTTTCTGGTAAGTCCCAACTGCATTTTTTAGGTCAAACAACGATTTGGCATTTTCTCTAATCGCAATTTTATCAAAAGATGATTTAAAAAACTCATCTATTGCCTTATCAAATGTTTCCTTTTTTGATGAATCTACCAAAACTCCTGAGTTGGTTTCCTTTACAATCCTTTCAACGTCCCCAACTCCAACATTTGCGATATAGGGAATTCCTTTTGCCATTATTTCACCTTGCTTGGTTGGAGAACTTGCTTTTTTTGAGTACAGCGGCTTGATAAAGAAAATACTCAAATCAGAAGCATCTAAAAATTGGTTTACTTGAGTCCTGTTGGCACTTCTAAATATCAAATCACTCGCGCTTAATTCAAGTTTTTGCGCCTTTTGTATTATGTCATTAGAATTGTCTTTTGTGATAAATAAAAATTTAGCATTACTTATTCTTGATTTCAAAAAACGAAAGAACATAAGCATATCTTCTAATTGGTACCAAGTACCTGTTGAGCCCACATAAGAAAGTATGAATGTAGATTCTTTAATATTTAGTCCTTTTCTTGAAGCTATTCTATTTTCAGCAGTTTGAAGATGAAAAACATCAAAATCTGCCGCACATGGTATAATGGTGAATTTTGATTGTTCAACATTTGGAAATCCCCACCTTAACATTTCATCTCTTCCAGAATGGGTCAATGAAACAATATGGGCAGACCTTTCAATAAACTCCTTTTCTTTTTGTTTGAAATATCCGTAAACCAGATTAAATATTGGATTCTTTAATTTCCAAATTCCGCCATCCACTCGCTCATCAGCCCAAAACCCACGCATATCAAAAACAAAAGGAATATTATTTTTCTTTTTCATTTGAAGCCCAATCAATGAGGTGATATAGCTTCTACAATGAATTAATGCAACGTCTTTCTCTTTAAGGATTAAACGTACTTTTTGGGATAATCTAATAATATCCCAAAAAGTAGAAAGAACAGGAGGTTTCTTTGTATAAGTTAAGGGATACCAATCAATATTAAAAGCAGCAATTTGTTCTGAAATTTCACTTTCTGAATATGCAGCTTCCTTTTTTTCAAAGGAAATGATTGAAAAAGAAAAACCGCGCTTGCTTAGTTCAGTGATATAAGGTAAAATTTGAGATTGCCCCAATGGATCAGTTAAGCCATCGTAGGTAAGGTATAATATTGACTTCAAAACAATCTTTTAATTATTGCCAAGCCCCTTTTAGAGAACAAAATTTTGCTATCATTTTTAAATGCCATTTTGAAAAATGATAATGCATCACTTTTTTCTTTTGCTAAAGCGGCATATAGAGAAATATAAGAATATGTATTTGTTTCAATTTTTTGGATTTTTTTCTTTTCCATTTTCGAAATGAAGGGGTCAGCCAAAGCATATTCAAGCATCTTTAGTTTTCTGGACTTAATCTTTTTATAATTAATCTGAAATTGACTTCTCCCATCGTGATTTACAATATATGAGGTTATTTCATTATTGGAAGCAAATTTATATTGAGATGCAAGCCTTAACCATAAAAGGTAATCCTCTGAACCTGATATCTTTCTATCCTCATTAAATGGATTTCGTTCAGCTACATCTCGTCTGATAAAAACTCCATTACAACTTAGGCAATTGCCCTTAAAAATTGCAGTATTTATATTTTCAACATGTACAGCTTGGGTTTTTCTTTTATTATCATCGATATATCCAAAGTTTAGATGAAAGAGGGGTGGTTTATGATATCTTTTTATGAAGTTAGCTGCTACTTTTAGGTGTTTATTTAAAGCTAAATCATCAGAGTCAAAAAAATTTACATAATCACCCGAAGAAATTTGAAAACCAATATTTCTTGCTGCTCCACGCTCACTATTTTCAATTTTATAATATTTAATTCGATTATCAGTAAGGGACTTTATTATACTTTCCGTGTTATCAGTACTGCCATCATCAACAATTATTACCTCAAAATCAGAATAAGACTGGGTTAAAACAGATTCAATGGTTTGCTTTATTCTATCACCTCTATTGTATGTTGGAACAATTACACTAAAAAGCAAGTCAATCTTTTTTCAAAATTCCTACAAATTTTGAGTCATACTTGAAAATCATAGGTTTTTTGCCGATTTTTTCACAAAAGTCCTTAAAAGCAATATTATCATTAATATCATCAGATATAAAATAACCCCCTTTATTCAATTTATCCCATAAAATGGGTTGCGACCACCTTCTACCTTGATAACTCTTATCGGAATCGTAATGAATTAAATCAAAACTTGAAACAGATTTAAATATTTTGGGCAATCCAATAACATCAGGAAATCTATGCAATTTCCATTTAGACATAAATTTTTCTGGCACAACAATACCCACAAAATCTTCATTATTCAATTTGGGATACGGCATATCATTACTAAATAAAATACCGTCTTTAGGTAATGCGGCTAAAATGGCTAAGCTACTCCAACCATAGGCTACCCCTGTTTCTAGCGTATTTTTAAATTCATGGCTTTTAACTATAGAATATAAAATATCAATAGCGCCTCTACCCACCATTTGTATTGGACATTCTTTTTCCTTAGAAAGCGCATATTCAAAGTATTCCTTTTCTTGATCTTTAAAACTTAATTGAGGTATTTTCAACTTTTCAAAAACGGCATTTATACTTATTTCATTTGCTTTACACCAAACTGTACTTTCATTTCTAGTATTCTCGTTTCTACCTCTTTTTAGTATAGAAGCGATTTGAATGGTGTACCCTTTTTTTAAAAACCAAAAAATAGTTTTAAGCTTCTCAATCATTTAAATATAGTTTGACATGATTATTTACCATTTCTTCAATACTGAATTTTTTTGAAATATTTTCATGACCATTTTTTACTATTTCCTCTTTTAATTGGTGGTTTTCGAGCAATTCCTCAATTGCCTCATAAATTGCTTTGCTATTTTTAAAGGGCACCACAAATGTATTGTATCCACTTTTTAAAAATTCAGGCGCTACTCCCGAAAGGGTTACAATTGATGGAATTCCCAGTAATTGAGACTCTACATAAATTTGCCCAAAAGCCTCAATTTCTTCGTTAATTGGCGTATGAATAAACAAATCAAATGTTTTAAATAAGGCGATAACATCTTCTTCAAAAGGAATTTCAATTAAATTATTTTCTATATCGTACTGATGTATTAGCTTTTCAATTTCCTTTTTATATGGTCCTGAAGCATTTGCAAAAACAAATTGGACGCTTGGATATTTTAATTTTATTTTTGAAAGCGCAGGAATAATATATTGATACCCTTTCAAATGTATATACCTTGAAATAACTCCGATTACAAGGTTTGAATTAATACAATATTTATTTTTGATGCTATTAATTCGTTCATTGGAAATATTCTCAAACTCTGATTTTTTAAATCCATGGTGTATCAAGGCAATCTTGGATTGTTGAACACCTTCAACTTTAAGAATATTAGCAACATTTATTGAAATAGCAATAATTTTTGTAGACATTAAATTAATTATCTTATCAAAAACCATCGATTTGGGATGATACAAATGATTATAATTGGCTGTATGCCGAGTATAAATTCTCTTTTTGATATGTAATAACCAACTTGTAAAGATTCCGATTAATGTGGCTTCTCGAAGATGTGTATGAACAACATTTGGCCTCCAAAAAATTTGAAATATGAAAACCCTTACTAGATTAATAAAAAAATCGATTCTGCTCGATTGAAGGTAAACTTTTACTTTAACGTTTAAAACTCTTAGTTTTTGCTCGAAAGGCGTGCCTTTTTTTCCTAGTAAAATGATATTGGTTTGGATATTGGAAACCTTTGATAATTCTTCAAAAAACCATTCTAAATTATTGGATTTATTTATATAGGAAATAATAAATAGTACCTTTTTCAATCCTGTAATACTTTTTCAGAGATAATATCAAAATGACAATTATCAAAGTTGAATCCTAAATTAATGGATTCAAGTGAAACAGCATTTATTGATTTATAATTAAGGTCCTCTAAGAAAGAAATTAGTTTTTTAGCACTGTCACCTACAGCCCTTAAATTATTATCATCTATTTCAATAAAAAGTTTAGGTTTAAATTGTTCAATTAGATTCCTTCCACCTTGTAAAACCTTTAACTCAAACCCTTCAACATCAATTTTTATTAAATCAACTCTTTCAATATTTTTACTGGAAACCCAATCGTCTAATTTTCTAACCTCAATTTGTGTAGTTGCTTTGTTTGTTTTTTTATCAAAACTTATTCTATTACCTCCCCTATTACTTTCTGTATCCACAATTAGACTAAATTTCCCACTTTCATTACCTAGCCCAATATTTGAAATCTCAATATTTTGAAACTTGTTTAGGCTAACATTTTTAAGGCATTTTTTGTAATTGAAAGGATCTGGTTCAAACCCATAAACTCTTCCTTTGGAACCTATTTTTTTTGCGAATTGTAAAAGCGATGAACCAATATTAGTTCCAACATCAATAACCACATTTCCTGGATTGGATAATTCAATTAATCTTTCTTGGGCAATATCTCTAAATCCAAAAAACAGAAAGTGGCCGACATAATCATGAATATCAACTTCTAATATGATTTCTTTAAACTGAATTTTTTTTATAGTACCGAAAGGGTATTGGTAATTGTTTGGCACTAGCTTGCAGTAGAAATCAGATTGAGGTTTTCCTATAGTATTTTCCCTCAACCATTTCTCAAAAGCAGAAATCTTAAATATATATCTAAATAAATTAAAGAATTTAGTTTTTAATATTATAATCACCTAATTAATTTTTCGTGCAGGAACCCCAACTATTATTGAACTTTCTAAAAAAGAATTATTAACTAAAGCATTTGCACCAATTACTGAGTTTTTTCCTACGCTCACACCTCGCAAGATAGTTGCTTTTGCTCCAACCCAAACATTTTCATTTAAGGTAATGGAACTTGACTTTAATCCTTGATTTTTTATGGGATTATTTGAAAGGTCATGAGTATGGTCTTGATCCCTAATTACTACCATTTCAGCAATTTCACAATTTTCTTTTATTGATATTTTTTTATAGGATGCTATTACAGAATTCATTCCAATATATGACTTTTCGATTTTCAATACAGCATTTTGTGAACAAAAAATAAAGGCTCCATAATTTATAAAAACATTATTTAAAATCAACTTCCCTCCATCTACACAAATTATTTTGCACCCTTTAGAAATATGTGAATCCCCTGTAATTTCTATTCCAGGGTATTTCATTCTAAGAACAACAATTCTTATTTCCGAATTAATAGCTTCTATAGATTGAATTATTTTTCTAAAAACTTTATAAATCAACCTTCCTTTAGTTTAAGTAATACAAAAGACAAATAATTAAACTCATCAAAAAATAAGTTAATAAAGTGGAATAAGCCGCACCAATCGTTCCAAAGTATGAAATGAATATATAATTAAAACCCAAGTTAATTAAAACACCAAAAAAAGAAACAATTCCGACTATTTTATTCTTCTTTTTGAAAAGAAAAAAAGAAACAGTATAATTAAATATTCCCCAAAAAAATAATCCAATAATTAATGGAATTGTGTAATTAACGGCTTCTGAAAATGAAATATTAATCAAATAATAAAATATTAATGGCACTATAGAAACAAAAAATACTCCAAATGAAAACATGCCTAATATGTATCCAATAGTTAAGTTAGTCAACCTATTATTTCCAAATTTTAATTTTTCATAAATTATTGGCCTTATTACATTCATGGATGAGCCAATAACCAATAAAAAAATACCCGCAATCGTTGATGCAATTCCATAAAGACCTGTTGCCTTTAAGCCTTCGATTTTTTCAATAAAAAACCTATCAGAAAGATTCATTACCATAATTGAAATTCCCATAAGAGCTAAGGGTAAACTTTTTTTTATTGAAGGTAAATCAATGATACTATTTTTAAAACCTGATAAAAAAACATATTTAGTTCTTATAGTATTTAACAGTAAAAAAAGTGACATTACTAAGCCAATTCCTAGAGCTAGAATTCTCCCTTTCCAAGCAAAAGGAAATATTACTACGAAAATTAAAATTGAAAAGTACTCAATAAAGAATTTTAAAAAGATTAGCTTAACATATTTTGCAAACTTTTTTAAGTAGATATAATAATTTAGGACTAATTCGTGAATGATCGTAAAAAAGGCAAAAAAAGGAATTAGAAAAGTAAATTTTTCAGGTAATCCAAAAAAGTTCAGGGAAAAAAAATCAAGAAAAACAAATAACCCTGCAACAATAAGAGTATTAAAAAAGATAATTTTAAAAAAAACTTCTAATTTTTCAAAGTATTTTTTCTTGCTGGTTACTAATTCAACATTTAAAGTATGGTTTATTCCTAAAGGAAAAATTGCTACTAAAAGACTTATTGAAGCGTTGAATATTGATAAAAAACCATAATCTTCGGGAGTTAAATATTTAGTAATAACGGGAAGAAAACAAAATGCAATTGCATTTGTGGTTAAACTAACAATTGTAAATCCGGAAATTCTTTTTAAAATCAAATACAGATGTTAATAAGTAAAAAATATGATTCACATCTTGCAAATAAAATTATATTTCGAATAACTTAAATTTTAAAGTATTGTTATTCCTAAAGAATAAAAAACTGAGAAAAAATCGTATTAATAATTTAACTAGCAAAACAACACATCATCAAACCTTCTCAAAAATTTTTATCTCTATTTTTGAAAAACAACTTCCTGAAATCACCATTCTTTTAGCAGTATTTATTTACGTATAAATGAGATTTTTTATTGTAATATTTATTTTTTTTTTAGTGAGTTTTAACGCCCCTGCCCAGTTAACTATTCAATCAACTTTCAAGTTTTCATTTTCAACAAAATCAATAAAAACTGATACGCTTAATTTTGTTGAAAGAGTATTTTCCCCTTTAACAAATGATAGTGTATCACAATTAAATCCAAATAAAAGACCACTTATTTATTTTGATAGTAGTTTTTCTAGCCTAAGCCATATTCAGTTCAATGGTAAAACAACTGCTCTTCAAGGAAAAGGGTTTTCTGTTTCACCTCCCTACAATTATTTTCTCATTATTAAAATTGACAGCTTGCTAGGTGATATTTTTGATGGCGAAAGCTCTGTATCAACCCTTTTGAGAATGAATAATCTGTCCAATTTTTATTTTTTTTCAGGTCAATGGTTTTATACACCAATTCAAAAAGACTCAACAAAATTTTTCATATTAAATATAGAAAACAAAAATGACACTTCCTTTTTTTACATCAACGGGCAGTTTATTTCTAAAGGAAAGACAGGAAGCAACTCTACAAATGGAATTACTTTAGGTTCAATAGGAAATATGGCGAGTAATTTTTCAAAGTTTAAGTTTTTAGAGCTTACAGCATATGATACTGCATTATCAAACTTACAAAGAATCCAAATTCATAATGAGCTTTTTGAAAAATATCATAGAACAATTAATTTTAAAGACACCATCATATTGAATAGCTTTTGCAATCAAACCTACTTTTTACCTAAATTATTTAAAGGTATTGTATGGAGTAATGGTGATTCAAATATTCATTCAAGTTATTCGAAATCTGGAAAGTACTGGGTTCAATACACCAATATTTTTGGTGAACAGCATTCTGATACATTTAATATTCAATATCCTGAACTAAAGTTCATTAATAACCAAACAATTTGCAATTCTTCTCAGTTAATTTGGAATACAAACCCCAAAAATTCTAATTTTTCCTTCCTCTGGCAAGACGGCTCCACAGACTCTGCTCTCACCATTACGCAACCCGGAGATTATTGGGTGCAGGTAACCGATAGTTTTGGGTGTTCCATTACTTCTGATACAGTACATATTGAGGTAGATAGCTTTGCGGTAAAAGCCTCGTTGGGGGCAGACCGGAGTTTGTGTCAGGGCAACATGTTGGAGCTGCAAGAAGGCAGAACAGAGGCGGTCAGTTACCAATGGAGCACGGGAGATACACTACCCTACCTTACCATCCAAAATCCGGGAACGTTTGCTGTTACCACTACCAATAGTTTGGGCTGCGTGGCAGAAGATACGGTAACCATAGGCATCAAAGGATTAGCACCTACCCCTCAATTTACCAAGCAAAACGCGTGTTTGGGTGATTCGGTTTCGTTTACCGATCAATCGGTAGCCAACCCCGGTAATATCATTCAATGGTCGTGGGATTTTGGTGATGGCACTACGGACTCGGTGGAAAATCCTTCGCACTTATATTTAGATACAGGCTATTATGAGGTCAGTTTAACCGTGGTTACAGACTCAGGGTGTGAGGCTTCGGTTAGGGATACGATAACTATTTATCCTAATCCCGTTGCTGATTTTACGATTGGGTTTTCTTGTGAGAACTTGGAAACTGTATTTTCAGATGCCTCCACCTCCGCTTGGGATAGCATTGTATCTTGGAGTTGGGATTTTGGTGATGGCAATAGCAGTAATGCTGTTGCTCCTATTCATATTTATCAAGCTAGCCAAAATTTCACACCACAATTGGTGGTTTCAAATTCTTTTGGATGTTTAGACTCCATCACTAAAACGCATTTTGTAAAGCCCTCGCCTACCGCGCAGTTTTTGGTTTCTCCTCCTTGTGTAAACGATTCTTTGTTCATCCAAGAAACTGCCACAGGAGATAGCATTACCCATTACCAATGGACACTTTGGAATAATTTTCAGTTTTCGGGCACTGGTTTTTCCAATGTATTTACCGCTACAGGAAATTACCCACTGCAATTGCAGGTAACAGACTCAAACAATTGTTGGGATACCCTCACCCAAAATATTGCCATCAGAAATCACCCAAGCGTCCTCAATCAATTAACCGATACCCAAATTTGTTTGTTTGACACTTTGCTTTGGAGCCTGAGTTATCCTGCCAATGCGTTTACTTTTCTTTGGCAAGATGGCAGTACAAACCCCAACTTCCAAATTACCCAAGCCGGCAATTATTGGTTTGATGTTACAGACTCGGTTGGTTGCGCTAGCAGAGCTGATTCAATTGCAGTTTCCATCAATAATTTTCCGCAACAAGTAAATGCAGGTCCTAATACCTCGTTATGTAAAGGGGAAACAATACATATTTTTAATCCCACAGCTCAATTAAGCAATATTTTATGGAATACAGGTGATACCACCGAGGTAACTGCTATTGATTCTACAGGAGATTATTTTGTGCAGCTTACCGATACCATGGGTTGCTCTGGCAGCGATACGGCATTTGTTTTTGTAAGAGGTGAAAAAGCCGTCGTTCAAATGCAGTTTGATACCACGTGTATTTTAGACTCTACGCAGTTTTTAGATCGTTCAATTTTGGCTGTTGGAGATACCATCAGCTCTTGGAATTGGGATTTTGGAAACAATTTAATTGATAGCGTTCAAAACCCTAAAACCTATTATCCTACAACAGGAGTTTATCCAATTAAATTAAGTGTACTCACTAACGATAATTGCTACAGCGAAGGATTCGATACTATTCAAATTTATCATCTTCCCTCTCCTAGCTTTGTGTTGAGTCCGGCCTGTGAAAACCGAGAGGTTTATTTTCAAGATCAGTCCACTACAATAGATGGTACAATTGCTTCAAGGTTATGGAGTTTTGGAGATCCAAACGGAACTAACGATACTTCAAAAAATCCAATTTTTATCTACGATACCGCCATAACTGCATTTGTTACCTTGAAGGTTACCAATTCATGGGGTTGCGAAAATCAAACTGCGCAATCGTTAAAGGTAGATTTTACACCGAGGGCTAGCATGGCATTTGACAATCATTGTTTTGGAGTCAATCAAACTTTCCAATCTAATTCTATTACCAACACCTCGGCCAATTTCTTTTGGAATTTTGGAGACGGCATTCAGTCGCAAGGCCAAAAAGTGGTGCATCAATATGATTCCCTTGGCGATTTTTCGGTTCGCCTAATTGTGGAAGAAGCTACAGGATGTATTGATACCGCTATTGAAACGGTTAGTGTTTATCCTTTGCCTGAAGCGAAGCCATTTACCCAAGCAGGTTGCATCAATGCCCCACTAGTTTTTGATGATTCTTCTCAAGCTTTAGTTTACCCTATAGTGAAGTGGAGCTGGATTCAAAATGGGATGGTTATCGATACGGGTAAAACTTTTAACCTCGCTTTCGCTGATAGCGGTTCATTTGAACTAAAAATCTTGATTGAAAACACAGTGGGATGCAAAGATTCTGCAAATGGAGTAGTTTCTGTACTTCACCCTCCAAAGCCAAATTTCGAGTTTGAGCCTACCTTTGGAGCAGCTCCTCTTGAAGTTTCATTTTTCAACCTTTCTGCTCCGCTTTTTGGCAGTTTATGGAGATACAATGATTCAATTGTTGGGTTAGACAATAATCTAGATTTTACCATTACCGAGAATGGAGTGCATACCATTGAGTTGGTGGCGCTTAATGCGATTGGTTGCAGAGATAGCATCAGCAAGCAGTTAAAGGTGCTTCCTCCTCTTTTGGATTTGGCTATTGAAAACCTTAGTTATGATATTCAGCCAGATGGATTTATGGAAGTTCGCTTTGAAGTGAGCAACCAAGGAACTCGAAATGTAGATTACTTTGAGGTTATGGCTGAAACTGAGCGAGGTCAAAACCTGAAGGAAATTATTGAGAATCCTATCAACTCAGGTGAAACCAAGCTGATTGTTTTAAAATCGCTTTTGGAGTTGGGACCAGAAAACAACTTTGGGTGGTTGTGTCTCGGCATTGAGAATGTAGAAAATGAAGGTAGTGATGACAACATGAACAACAACAGAACTTGTTTGAGTCAAGAAACTTTTGTGGTGAGGGATTTATATCCTAACCCTACCAATAAGTTATTGAATATTGACCTGATTGCAGGTGAAGTGGAAACTTTAGATGTGGTGATTTACAG
>JAAZVO010000217.1 GCA_018623405.1 Crocinitomicaceae bacterium | reverse complement strand
TCTGGAGCAATAATAAATGGATCTACTTCTTGGTAGCTTTCGTTGTAGTTGTTTGATACTTGACGGTTGGTGATATAAACTAATAGTTCACGATCCATTTCTTGGAGTACCAACTCAGGTGCATCAGGACCATTTAAAATCCTGAAACAGTTATCAAACAGCGCTTGTGTTTTATCATCAGCTCTTCTCATCACGTCAACAGAAGCCCTTGGTCCTCCGGTTTGTGCTCTTGCCCAAACTACTCCTACAGTAATGTTATTTACTGCTCCGGGTTGTAAAACAAATGGGCCTGCTGATTGGAAAAACCTTCTATCGAAAGGTGTGTTTCCTGAAGTTTCTTCTGTCCAAGTAGCTTGTGGAACTCCTCCGGTACCCCAACCAATTGGGTCTGTGTCTCCGGGGAACATGTAATCTGCAAAAACATCCGGGTCTGCAGCAGGGTCGTTGATGTAACCTGTACCTCCATAATTCATTCTAGTACCATCACGCCAAAAACCTCTCATATAGTTGTAATACTCTACACCTGTAATTGGGTCACCTCTCACAGATTGATCTCTGTTGTGGTATAGGAACTTTCTCATTCCAAATCTTTCGTTGTCAGGAATAGAATCGCCGTATCCAATTCCGATGCCTTTGTATGGAATACCTGCTTCTTGAATTGCCCTTTGGAAGTCTGTTGTAAGCGGGTTATCTAATCCATCGTTATCTTGAAAAGGACCTTGGAAAAAGTCAACACCAATAGCTGGAGGTTGAACGCCATATCCTTTTGCTCCACCGTTATCTTCATCGTTGTTATCTCCGTTATAGCAATAACCCAAACCTCGCTGAACATCGCAACCTACATAATCATCTACGGAGTTTCCAAGGTCGGCATCTACCCATTGGCCGAAGTAAGTTTCGGTTAAAGAGAAGGTTGACCTATTTACCAATTCATAGTTGTAGAAGGTCATGTTGTTTACCTCATCATTGGTGGCGAAACCGAAAGCCTGTGCTCTAATTTCCATTCCTATGGCTTGAGATCCTGATTCTGTATGGATATTTCCTTTATCGTTAAATACCCACCAAAGGTTTTGGTCGCCGTAGATATTTAAGATCTTTTCTCTACAATCGTTTTCTCCTGAAAGGTCGTAACCGGGGTAATCTCCATCTAAAGGATTATAAAAACCGTCACCATTTCTATCGATAAATGGGGCTAAATAATAATCTTCGTTATAAGGCTCGAAATTTCTACCGTGGGCCGGCCACTCTAAAATTGATTCGGGAATTTGATAGGTGGTGAAGTTATCTTGTTGGGTAGTAGTTCCATTTTCAGCATCAAAAATTCCTGCATCGTACCATGCCACAAATTCTGCAACTTCATCACGGAAAGTAACAAAGTGTTTGTCGTATTCTGCGCAGGTTGCAGGGTCAATTTCACCTGTAGTAGTGCTTAAAGGACCAGGCCAATAATCATTACCATTAGTGCGGAATTTTTGAGCCGCAACTTTTAACTGACCCGAAACATCTCGTCCTCCCATCCAAAGGGCTCCTGCAAACAACGCGTGATTGCCTGAACCTGACGGGATTTCGTATTGCGGCTGACCTACTAAGTTCCACCACATATCACCTCCTGTTTGTATTAGGGCGCGGGTATTATTGATATCTAACTCAGTGGCTGCAGTAGCAGGTGAGCAACTTGCAGCTAAACTTTTGGTTTGCTTTGTAGATTTTGTGTCGCCTTTGTAAATAGCTGCGTTAGAAATAGCAGCAACTAATATCGAAAAAATGGTTGTTATGGTGCGAAGCTTCATACCTATAGAATTTCTTAAGGTAAACATACAGCTAAGCTTGCCCAATTAAAAGGCAGAATAAAGGATTGGCGGGTATAATTAAGTAAACGGCAGAAATTAAAGTGGATTGTTTTGCAAAAAGTCCATAAACTCTGTTTTCTTTCTTCTTGAAACCTCTGCTTTTGAGCCATCTGACAATTCTACATAGCCACCTTCGCCTTTGATGTACTTAGCCAAATGTTCCAAATTAATTAGGTGAGAGCGGTGGATTCTAAAAAAGTTTTCACCACTAAACATATCTTCAAAATCACCAAGGGTGCGAGAGGCTATTATCTTTTTGCCTGAGTCTTGATAAATTATTGTGTAATTGCCATCAGACTCACATCTAATAATGTTTTTTAGAGGAATAAAAACCAAGCCATTTCCATCAGGCACAGCCACTTTTCTAATGTGGTTATCTACCTTGAGGTTATCCATAAGGTTCTTAATTTTTTGCTTTTCAATTAAGTCGCGGGTTCGGGCTGCCTTAAATTTTTCAATTGCGCCTTCCAACTCCTCCATATCAATGGGTTTTAGAAGGTAATCGAGTGCACTAAACTTTATTGCTTGAATGGCATATTGATCATAAGCGGTTACAAAAATTGTTTTAAAATCAATTTGGTCTAGATCTGAAAGTAGCCCAAACCCTCCACCTCCGGGCATTTCAATATCTAAGAAAAGTAGGTCGGGCTTTTGTGATTTTATCATTTTTTTTGCTTCTTCAACTCCATCGGCAACACCTAACACCAATACCTCATCCTCAAAGTATTTATTTAGAATATTATTCAGAGATTCTCTGGCTCCTTGTTCATCATCAACAATAATGGCTTTAATTTTCATAACACTTTATTTTTGAGGTACATATATTTTTACTTTGGTTCCCTTTGGTTGGTTTTGTTCCATTAAGTCTTCAATTTCAACATTTAAATCGCTTTGATACATTTTATTAATAATTTCTAACCTACTTTTTGTGATACTCATTCCCCTTGATTTATGGTCGTGCCTTTTTTGAGCCTTAATTTTTTCGGCTGTTGCTCGGCCTACACCATCATCTTCAACTGAACAGATTAAGTGACCATTTTGGCGCTCGATACCTACCTTGATATGACCTTTACCCTCCTTATTCATTATTCCATGATTTAGTGCATTTTCAATGTAAGGTTGAATAAGCATTGGAGGAATGGTTTCTTCATTTGGTAAAACTCCATTTTCAAGTTTTATGGCATAATCGAATTTACCTTTAAATCTTAGCGATTCCAACTCTAAATAAAGGTCTAAAACTCTTAATTCTTCAGCTAATGATATACGTGGACTTTTGCTATTTTCCATGATTGCCCTCATCAACTTCGCAAACTTTGAAAGGTACTTTAAAGCCGATTTTGTATCGTTTGCCGTTATGTAATATTGAATTGAGCTTATGGTATTAAACAAAAAATGAGGATTCATTTGTGCTCTTAATGCTTGCAGCTCTAAATCAGCTATTCGCTTTTCTATTTCAGCCTTTTCTTGTTCTTTTTTTCTTATTGATTTTATGTACCTGTTTAGGGTATAAGAAATCGTCAAAACAAAGGCAATAATAGTAGATAATATGAACCACCACTTTTGCCAAAAAGGAAAATCGATGTTGATATTTATGCTCGCAGGTGTAGTTCCCCATATACCCTCTTTGTTCATCACATTTACCTCAAACAGGTAATTACCAGGAGGTAGCGTAGTGTACTGAGCTTGATTAGCAGAAGTGTAAACCCAATCTTCATTGATACCCTTTAAACGGTATTTATATTGCAATTGGTCTAAGTTATTTGCACTAGCTCCTGAAAAGAAAAACTGAATGAAATTTTGGTTATGCTGAAGGGTGTATGTATTAAGAACTGTGGTATCTGCATCATTAATTTTTACCCCTGAAATAAAAATCATAGGAGGAAAACTTGCCTCGCCCACTTTTACTTTTTTTGATAATGAAGTTGGGAGAAAGTCTATTTGAGTTGGGTCAACAATATTGGTATTTGAAGAATCATTGATTGTAGAAAAAACTTTGGGTTGATCGTACTCAATGCCGGGTGTAGGATTGTAAACATAAATTCCTGCGTTTGCAGTAGCTAACCATAAGTCACCAGAGTTATCAAGAAATATGTCGTTAATTGTTCTTGTAGATAAAAAGGTGGTTGAATTCTTTTTTTGAAGCTTGCCGTTGGGCAGTTTTACTACACCGCCTGAGTTAAGCCCTACCCAAATATTGTTTTCGTTGTCTTCCAACAAGCACTCGATAGACTTTTCTAAAAAAATTCTTTGTTGTAAACCTCTTTGGTTAAACCTAACCAATTCAAAATCTTTGGCATATAAAAAATCTCCATTCTCGAGCACCAAAAAATGGCTTTTTGATATTCTTGCACCTCCCGATAAGGGAATAGTAAACTTTGAGTGTAATCCTTGAAACCAAACCTGTTCAAGTTGATTTTTTCTGTTATTACCTGATATGAAATGGTTTGATGAAGTCTCAAGAATGTAGTATTTGCTGTTTCCGGAATTTATTTTTTGAGATACAATCTCATTATCAGTAACCTTTATTAAAAAATCACCGAGAATGGTGGTAATGCAAATATTTCCGATAAGATCAAAACATATATCGTTTACCAAATTATAGCCAATGGCTTGGCTAATGCCTTGGTTTAAGTGGAAGGGTTTAAACTCTTTTCCATTGAAATAGAATAATTTTCCTGATGAGCTGTAGCCCCAAACTTTACCTTGGTGGTCTAACGTTAAGCCTACTAAAATATCATCTCCTAAAAACCTGGAGAGATCGTAATTCACAAAACTTAACCCAATATAGTTTCCAATACCTTTTGTGCAAGCAACCCAAATTCGCCCTTTGTTATCTTGCTTAATGCTGTAAACTTGATTAGAGATTAATCCATCTTTTTTTGAAAATCTATCAAAAAATGGAGAAGCAACAGAATTTACCCCAAGGCAAAAGGTTAGAATTAATATGATTAGGTAGCGTGGCATTAATACCAAAGTAGTGCTTTTTGATGAAAATGCTTAAGAAACCGG